>JAJYVB010000236.1 GCA_021792265.1 Deltaproteobacteria bacterium
ACTGGCGCGGAGGTCGTACGCACACTGATCATCCCCGGTCCGTTTGGACTTAGCTCCCGGAAGATTTACGTGCTGCAGCGGCCGAGTATCAGGCGGCGTGCCGGTTCTCCCGCGCAAGCACCTCGCACGACGAACCCTGCAGGCCGCACGGTTCGCTCGCGATCGGGCGCTATCCCGGTCCCGAACCGCTCGGATTAGGCCCGATCCCGATATACGTCGGCACACCGGTTTTCGCCTGGAGCGCGTCCTGCAGTTTTTTCACATCGATTTTGTCGGCGATGCCCATCTTGCGCGCCTGGCCCATCGCGTAAACCCAGATTCGCGGGTAGCGCGAGTAAGTGTCGGGATGAACTTCGACGTACGGCTGGCCGTCGCGCCATCCGAACTTCACCGGCTGATAAACAAAGCGCCCCGGCGTCCCCGGCTTGACCATCGCGTAGAGCCGCTTGATGTCCTCGGGGTAAAGCCGTACGCA
The DNA here is from genome assembly GCA_021792265.1 of Deltaproteobacteria bacterium. Taxonomy (GTDB): domain Bacteria; phylum Desulfobacterota; class Binatia; order Binatales; family Binataceae; genus JAJYVB01. Next base: position 476 of record JAJYVB010000236.1, read on the forward strand.
TCCGTGGCTCACTTCCATCCCGACGCCCCAGGGATTGTTGGTGCCATGGATCGCATAGAGCGGGAGCGAAAGCGCGAGCTTGTAATGGCCTAGCGGGTTGTCCGGATCGCCGCCCGGTACCACATGCTCGGCTTCGCCGTCGCGTTCCAGATGCTCTTCGTAAATATCCTCGGGAACGACCCAGGTCGGATTATGTACTTTGCCTGTGACCCTGAAAGTTGCGATGGGCGTCCGCCAATCGTAACGGCCAAGTCCGACCGGGAACGTATAGACGATCGCCGAAGCCGCGGCTGGCGCCGGATGCGCCGAGCCGCCCGGCGTCCGGGAATGGTAGACAACGTGCGAAAGATGCCCGCGCGCACGCCGGTGGCGAGGCATAACGTGCGGCGGATAGTAGTAAATGCGAAGCTCGGGGATGTTGAGCACCAGCCCGCTGCGCGGTGCGTTGGGCAGGATGTGCTCGGTCGGAAGCACGATCACCTTGCCCGGCGGCGGCGTCCACCAGTCCAGATGATCGTTGGCGTCGGAGATTTCCGTCGCCGTAAGGCCAAACCATCGTCCCACGTCGAGCAGCGTGTCCCCCTTCTCGATCCGGTAAGTGAGCAGGGTCCCGATGATGTTGTCGCGCCCGTGCGGTATGGGGTAGGCGTAGGTTGGCCGCCGTGCGAATTCAGCCTTGTTCCAGACGTGGCGCGCGCTTTCCGCGCCAGCCGTCATTGCCATTAGCGCCACGCCCAATGCGAGAAGAACAACACTGCGCGGCAGCCCCTGCAGGCGTCTCCTCCCGCCAGCCAGCATCCTTCGGCTCTTCACTTCGGCCTTGGTCCTCTAACCTTTAATCCTAAATTAGGCGTACATGGCCGGCAATCAGCCGAGGACAGCGCGGCCGCTGAACAGTTAACACTCTACACGGGCCGGTTGCCCGTCGCTCACCAGGGCACGCGCGTCAATCGGTGCCGGGCTTCAGGTTGGCGAATCTAAGCACCAGCAGCTTCAGTCCGGCACGCTCGAAGTTCACCCAGGCTTTGGCGGCGTCGCCGCGACCCTCGCGTTTATGAATAACGCCACGCCCGAACGATGGATGAACAACCCGGGTGCCCACGGCAAGCCGTTCCGTCGCCTCCTCGGGAGCGAGCTGCGAGTCGGTGTAATCGACGTACGGCTGCGAAGGCCCGTCGAGCATTGTGATTCGCTCGGGACGCGCTTGCTGGCCGATTGCGTGAAGCAAATCGGGCGCGATCTCGCCTACGAATCGCGAGGGCCGGCTCTCCTGGCGCGTCCCGTAAAGCTCTCGTACCCGGGTGTTGGTGAGATATAAGCGTTCGCCCGCCCGAGTCATCCCGACGTAGCACAGCCGGCGCTCCTCCTCCAGTTCGGCGTCGCTCTCCAGGGAGCGGCTATGCGGGAAAAGCCCTTCTTCCATTCCGGCTATGAAGACTACGGGATATTCTAGGCCCTTGGACGTATGCAGGGTCATAAGCGCCACTTGTCCGCCGGTACCGGCCAGTTGGTCGGCGTCGGTCACAAGTGCGACCCGCTCCAGGAACTCACCCAGCCCGCCTCCGGTTCGTTCCGCGTCGAAGGCGCGCGTTGCCGACACCATCTCGGCTACGTTCTGGCCGCGGCTCGCTCCGTCGGGCATCGCCTCGACGTAGCTGGCAAAGCCGCTCCTGGCGATCACCTCTTCCAGTATCGCGCACACGTCCATCGAAGCCATCCGCCGGCTCAGGTCCCGCATCCATTCGTACAACGCGCTCGCCTGTTTGGCGATGCGCAGCGCGACTCGCGACTGCGGTTCGAGTCTCCCCAACGCCTCGAACGCCGTGACGCCGTCGCGCGCGGCTGTCTCGCGTATCGCCTCGACCGTGCGCGCCCCGATACCGCGCGGCGGCACGCCAACCGCCCGCTCCAGGCTCAGCAGGTCAGCGGGGTTGACAAGCACTCGCAGGTACGAGAGCAGGTCCTTGACCTCGCGCTGGTCGTAGAAGCGCAGCCCGCCGATCACGCGGTAGGGGATGCGCGAACGCGCGAGCGCCTCCTCAATGGCTCGCGCCTGCGCGTTGACGCGGTAGAACACGACTACACTGCCTGGCCGGTAGGCTGCGCCCGTCGCCGTCAGCTCCGCGATCCTTCGCGCGATGAAGTCTGCTTCGTCGCGCTCCGTCGCGCCCGTGTAGAGAACCACCGGCTCGCCGGCTGCGTTGTCGGTCCATAGGCGCTTGTCCGTGCGCGCGCGGTTATTGCGGATGATGCTGGCTGCGGCGGCCAGGATGGTCTTGGTCGAGCGGTAGTTCTGCTCGAGCTTGAATACCTGGGCGTGGGGAAAGTCGCGCTCGAAGTCGAGGATGTTGCGGATGTCGGCGCCACGCCAGCGGTAGATCGACTGATCCTCGTCGCCGACCACGCAGAGATTGCCGGTTGCGGCCGAGAGGCTTCGCACGATGAGATATTGGATGCGGTTGGTGTCCTGGTACTCGTCGACCAGCAGATGGCGCGCGCGCCGCTGCCATCGCGCCAGCGCCTCGGGATGTTCGCTGAAGAGCCGATGGACCAGAATCAGCAGGTCGCCGAAATCCAGGGCGTTCATCTCCCGCAGCCGCTCCTGGTAAAGGCGGTAGAGCTCGGCTGCAGCGCTTTCGTGGGGACTCTGGGCGGCGCGCGCCAAATCGGCGGGCGAGAGCGCCTCGTTTTTGGCCTGCTCGATTCGCGCGCGTACCGCCTCTGGTGGGGGAGCGTCAGCCAGGCGCGCGTCCTCGACGACGCCTTTTAAGGCTGACCAGGCGTCGTTCTCGTCGTAAATCGTGAAGTTGGCGCTATAGCCGAGCCGCGGCGCGTCGGCGCGCAGAATCCGCGCGCATGCCGAATGAAATGTGCTGAGCCAGGAAAGGTCGTCGCTGCCGACCAGCCCTTTAACGCGCTCGCGCATCTCGGCCGCGGCCTTGTTGGTGAAGGTAACGGCCAGCACCTCGCTCGGTGCCGCCTTGCGTCGCTCAAGCAGGTAAGCGATACGATAAGTAAGTACCCGGGTCTTGCCCGATCCGGCGCCGGCCAGGATTAAAATCGGGCCGTCGGGAGCGAGCACGGCGGCGCGCTGGGCAGGATTCAAAGCTTCGAGATTCACTGATGCGGACTCAACCAAAAGCCTTCTTGCGGTAAAATATCCAGCCGGCAGGCGTACACGCGCAAAACCAGGGTGCGCGCGACGCGCTGCGCAGAGCAAACAGGATAGCGGCTCGTGATCGCGTCGGAAAGCAAAGCCGGGTGAACCTTCTGGTGATGGCAAGATATCTGCCGCACGACAGCTACTACCGCAAGGCGCGCGCGCGGGGATTACCCTCGCGCGCCGCTTTCAAGATCGAGGAACTGCTGGCCCGTTTTCGGCTCGCTCCGCCCGGGTCCCGCGTGGTTGACCTCGGATGCGCGCCGGGCGGATGGCTGTCTGTGCTGGCTCGGGCCGTAGGACCCAAGGGGCGGGCCGTTGGCGTTGACCTTGCCTTCTGTCCAAATCCGCCCGCCGGCGCCGTGACGCTGATAGGGGACATCCGAGATGCCGCGGTGCGGGCGCGCGTCGGCGCAGAGCTGGGAGCAATGGCCGACCTCGTGACCAGCGACCTGGCACCGAAACTGAGCGGCATCCCGGAGCGCGACGAAGCCCGGCTGCTTGAACTGGCCGCTTCGGCGCTCGACTTCGCACAGGCCGCGCTCAAACCGGGCGGTGCGATGGTCGTCAAACTGTTCATGGGCGAACGCTTCGGCGAAGTGGTGGCACGCTTCAAGGCTCACTTCGAGAGCGCCGAAGTAACGCGTACCCGCGCCACCCGCCCGGGCTCTTCGGAGCTTTACCTCGTCGCCCGTGGATTTCGCGCCGCGCCGGGCCGTGGCGTACCCTGTGACGTGCGTGATGCCGGCGCGAAGGCGCACAGGCCGGCCGCCGGAGGCAAAGGCAGACGCCCCGAGGCTGAATCGTGAACGGGCGGATTCGAACTGCCGGAGCGGCGGTCCTGGCGGCCCTGGCGCTTGTCGTTGCGGCCTGCGCCGGCCGCCACGCCGCGCATTCCGACCCTGGCGAGGTCAAGGTGATGGTTGCGCGGGTCGGCTACGATCGCATTAGCCACGCCAATTTCGTGCTGCTCGCGGACCGGTCGCGCCGCGATGTCTTGCCGATTCTTATCGGCCAGAGCGAGGCCCGTGCGATTCTGCTCGCCATGCACGGCGTCAGGACGCCCCGCCCGCTGACAGCGGACCTCCTGCGTAACGTCATCGCGGCGACCGGGAACCGCGTCGACCGCGTAGTTATAACCGGCCTCAAGGGCGAAACCTATTACGCCGATATTTACCTCGACCACGGCCGCTACCGAATCGACAGCCGTCCCAGCGATGCGATCGCCCTTGCCATGGGTTCTGACGCGCCGATCTACGTCGCGCGCAAACTGCTCAAACCCGCCGCAGCCACCCTCGGCGGCGCTTTGCCCGAGACTGCCAGCGCCATGGGCCTTACGGTCCAAGCGATCGACGAGGAGCTGGCGCACGCCTTGGGCGTTAAGCCCCGAACCGGCCTTCTCATCGCCGACGCCACGGGTGACGCCGCGGACCAGGGGATCGCCGCCGGCGACGTGCTCGCCAGCGTCGGTTCGAGCCAGACCACGACGCTCGCCGAGTTCGAACGCGCCGCACAAGCGCTAAAACCGGGCTCCAAGATTTCGGCTGTCGTAATTCGCAACG
>JAJYVB010000237.1 GCA_021792265.1 Deltaproteobacteria bacterium
CAAAACGAAGCCCAGCCACAACTTCGGCAACGCCCTGGCCGAGCTTATAGGCCAGCGGTCGTGAGTTTCGGCTGTAAGCACGGGCTTCCAGGATCGGCGATCCGGGGCGACAACTTCAGCCGGCAACCTCAGCGGCGAGCAAAATGGTTTAAAATGAGGCGGCCGCCGGGCGCGAGCTTATAGCCGTAACGAATAGCGTTCGTAACGTAGCGTTTGGCGGACCGCACCGACTCTTCGAGGTTCAGACCTCTGGCCAGGCAGGCGGCGATGGCCGCCGAAAAAACGCATCCGGTGCCGTGCGCGCCAACGGTGGCGATACGCTTGGCCGAAAGTTCGATGAAACTTCGCCCGTCGTAGAAAATGTCAACCACCCGACCCGCACCGTCCCGGCTAACGCCGCGCGATGCTGGAACTGCGCTGAACGGATGGCCCCCCTTGACGATTACGGCGCGCGCGCCCATTCGATGGATGGCCTTCGCCGCCTCCCGCATCGCCGGCATCCCATCGATAACGATCCCGGTCAGCAGCTCGGCTTCGGGAATGTTTGGCGTCACCGCCATTGCCATCGAGATCAGCCGCTCGCGCAGCACCGCCTCGGCTCCCTGTTCGAGCAACCGCATGCCGCTGCTCGAAATAATCACCGGATCTACCACTGGCCGTGGCAGTTTCAGGCCGCGCAGCGCGGCGACGACCGCCTCGACCACCGCGCGATTAGCAAGTGCGCCGGTCTTGACCGCCCCGGGCTTGCGCTCGGCAGCTAGAAGCTCGATCTGCGCAGTAACCGTGTCAGGATCGACGGGTATCGACCGCTCCATCCGGACGCTGTTTTGCGCCGTGATGGCCGTGATAACTGAATAGCCGTGAACTCCGAGCGCTGCGAACGTATTCAGGTCGGCCTGAGCGCCTGCGCCGCCATCGGGGTCGCTACCCGCGATGGTCAGGGCGATCGTGCGGCGAGCCACCGGCTTGCGGCGCTGCGCTGAATTTTGTCTGCCAGTGAACCGAGGCATGCGTACCTTGGCCCTAAGACGCGCCAGCGGACGATCCGTTTTGGTGCTCGGAGAGCATCGCGCCTACACGCTGCGCAATAAGCTCGCCAGCCAGGCGATGGCCAAGCTCGTTCCAATGCCCCTTGGGCTCTCCAAACCCGTGAACGGCCAAACCGTGGCCATCAACCCACTGCTGCAATTGCGGGGCAAGATTGAGAACGGCGTAGCCGTCGCGCCGGCCGGCAGCCGCGATCCGCCGTTCGGGATAGAACAAATCCGTAACGCGCAGGTATTTCATGTAGGCCGCACGCTTGCGGGGATCGGGCCGTACCTGCACGGGATTGCTGAGCGTGACCACGAGAAAGCCCGCATGATGGCGAACGGCGTTATCGTGGATCATCTGGATTTCTCCCTCCGTAACCCGCCAAGCGTTTCGCCATAGCTGGTTCGGTGGAGGCTCGTAGATCAGGTCGTCGATTCCCAATTCTCTTCCGACAACCCTGCCATGGCGCAAGCTCCGCTGGCCACGCCAGGTATGGTAAGCAGCCCGAAGCTTTCCCAGAACGTCGAGGAACTGGATATGGCGCGACTCGAAGCGCAGCCAGCAGTGAAAGCGAAACGTCGGCGAATCAATGAACGGCCCGTCCAGGACAAGCCGGCCGCCACGGTATTCGTAAAAGGGCCGGCAACGCTCACCTTCCAGCGCCAGCGAGTCGTTGCGGATGTCGTTGCCGGTAAAAACCGCCAGAACCACAAAATCAGGTGAGAATTGCCATACGTGGCGCGCGAGCGTCAGATATTCCTGGGCCGTGCCGTATCCGTCAACCCCAAAGTCGAGCACCTGGACCCGCTTCCCGGCAAGCGCTGGGCAGCTCGCCAGCCGACGCTCCATCACCGCGCAGAACGTATCCTTGTAGGGCACCTGTTGCGCTTCTGTGAACGAGTCGCCGAGCACAGCGACGCGAAAAACTCCAGGTGGCTTTGCCAGGGAGCGCTCCGGCCCGCGAAAACCTTCGTTGTTTACCCGAACCTCGGCGTCGCCAGGCCCGCGCGCAGGGTAAAAAGCCCCCGGACTGAGCTTCCAACCACGGTACTGCGCAAACACGTAAAGATTGGGCGTGGCCAGACCGGTCAACCGGACCACCATCTCGAAGATCCCGAGCGCCACCAGCACGCCGGCCAGAGCCAATCCCAGGTTTGCAAGCGAGCCTCGCAAAGGAAACAGAGCGCCTCCCGTCGCCTTACTGAACGTTTGCCGCCGGGACGCCGGTCATCTGACCGTTCTCCATATGGCAGATCCGCTGCGCAATAAGTTCGCCAGCCAGCCGATGGCCCAGTTCGTTCCAGTGGCCGAAGCCCATCGGCGTGTTGCTGAACCCGTGTAGAAAGACGTGATGCGCCTGTGCGTACCGCTGGAGTTCCGGCGCCAGGGTCAGAACCTCGAAACCTATGCTTTTACCCAGTTGCTGAATACGCTTGTCCGGGTAAAAGAGGTCGGTAAGACCCCGATGCTTGATGAAATTCTCGCGCACGCGAGGATTCGGCCACACCTGGATTCCGGTGTCGAGCGTCACTGCCAGAAAGCGGCCTCCATGGCGGCTAACGTCGTCGTGCATCGCAGTGATGAGCGCCTCGGTGACGTGCCAGGCGTCGCGCCAGGCGCGATCGGCCGGCGGTTTGTAGATGTTGTAATTGATTGCCGCTTCGACCGGCGACGCAGGGGTTGGAATCCGGCGTTCAGCCGTGAGTATCTGCCAGGCGTTCTTAAAGAGTGCCGGAAGCGCAGCATCCCGGTAGTCGAAGCGCGCCATGCACCACAGCCGGAATGCACGCGAATCGTCGAAGGGTCCGGCAGGAACGAGCTTGCCGCCCCGTATCACTACAAACGGCCGGCACTGATTTCCTTCCAGTACCACCGAGTTGTTGCGGATGTCGTTGCCCAGAAACGCCGCCAGCACCACGATGTCGGGCGCGTACGCGAAAGCCTGCCTATCGAGCGTGATCGCCTCTTGCTCGGTGCCGTAGCCGTCGACCCCGAAATCGAGAACCTGGACCCGGCGTCCCGAAAAGCTCGTGCAGCGGCGAAGCTGCCGCTCAGCAACCGCGCAGAACGTCTTGTCGTAAGGGACCTGGATCGCCTGGGTGTAGGAGTCGCCCAAAACGGCGATTCTCACCGTATCGGGCGGCTTCGCCTTCGTGAACTCAGGACCGCGGAAGCCGTCGCTATTGATACTGACAAAAGACTTGCCTTCGCGCCGATACCATCCCTCCGCATTCGGCCTCAACCCCCATCCTCGGTAACGGTCGTAGCAGTAAAAGTAGGGAATCCAGTGGTTTACCACCCGTACGCCGATCTCGAAGATAACCAGCGCCGCCACCACCCCCGCCAAACCCAGGGCAAGATGGGACGCGATACGCCGCACCGTTACCATTGCGTATCAGTTGACCGCTGCAAGGAGGACCACGCCCGTGCCGGGCGCCTCAGTACGGATGCTCCAGGCTTTCCCGCCCGCGCGAACGAGACGGCACCCGATAGCTTTCCCGCTCAGCTTCGAACTGCCGGGCCATCGGGTCCCTTCCGAACATACGCATGATCAACCCAATGGGCACGATCATCAGAAAAAAGACAACCGTGAGGATAACTCTGGTGTTGACCCAGCCCAAAATATGCCCGAGCCGGGTCCATCCCGCGTGAAGCGGACCGAGAAGCTGCGGCCGCGCGATCGCACCCGTCCACAGGACGAGCGCAAGAGCGACCGGCCAAACGTGTACGACTCGGCGCGTCAACCACGGCACCAGACAAAAGACAGCGACAAAAAGCACGCCAAGCAGCAAGCCGAAATTCCTAAGTTCCCGACGAACCGCTTCGCGATGCACGGATTGCCCCGTCGGCACGGCGCCGCGCGCAATCCACCGTCCAAAGACCGGCCTTACCGACAACCATTCGTTGTCCTTGACTTCCGACACAACCCCTCTAATCTTTCCTTGCTCCGATCCTGGCGCGCTCTCCAATCAATCGCCTGAAGCCGGCGAGCGCGCCGCCTCGGTTCGAATCTCTAACGGAGGACATTATCCATGAAAAAGCAATTCCTCAATCCTTCCACTCATTCCAAGCCCCTCGGCTACACGCACGTCATCAGCGTCGAGGGTGCAGGCAAGCTCATCTTCGTTTCCGGGCAGGTGGCATGGGACTCCCAAGGCAACCTCGTCGGCCAGGGCGACCTGGCTGCCCAGGCCAACAAGGCCAGCGAGAACCTCGTCGCCGCCCTCGCGGCTGCCGGAGCCACTCCGGCAGATATCGTGAAAATCAATACCTATGTAGTCAACTACAAGGAATCAGACCGTACCGTTATTCGAGAAGCCCGCCAGCGCTACTTTCCGACTGACAACCCTCCGGCCAGCACGCTGGTGGGCGTAACGGCGCTTGCCGTTGCTGGTCTCCTGGTAGAAATCGAGGCGGTTGCCGTCGTCCGTTAAGAAGCAGGGCCTCGGCGCTCTCGAGTCGCCGTAATGCCGGGCGCCCCGGAGGTCCAAGGACCTCCGGGGCGCCCTGTTTTTCTCTTCCTATTACCGCCGGTTCAAACCTGACCCGACGGCGCTTCATGTCAGATTACAGCAGGTTGAAGTTCCACTGGAACTGCATGATGACGAAGTTCCTGCCCTTCAGCAGACCGGCAGAGTAATCGTCCATCTGGTTGTTGTTGAGGATGCCGATGTACTGGAACTTCAGGAAGTACTGGCTCGTCCACGGCGGCGTCAGCACGACGTTCGGGAACAGCAGGAAGGTGTTGCCGTCGGGGTTGAACACCATGACCCACTGGGGAGCGATCGACTGCCACCACCACGAGGTGCTGGCTGCGACAATAAAGCTTTCCTCGTTGTGGCGCTGCGGCTCCCAACCGCTGGAGTACTCCATGTAACGGCTGGGGCTCAGAATGGTGTAGTTATTCCACTCGAAGTTCATGGTGAGCGAACCACCGGTGCTGGTCAGCCACGGCGCATAGATCTGGTCGAGGTCGAGAGCGACCAGGGTGTTGGCAGTGCCGGAATACTTGATACCGCTCTCGGCGCCCGGATTGCGCGTGGTGAAAGGCGTGTGGTCCTGCCATACCCCTTCGGTGCGGAGCACGAAGGGCAGCAAATCTCCCAGATGACCCGGCAGATTCAACGGCCGGTTCATCGTCAG
>JAJYVB010000238.1 GCA_021792265.1 Deltaproteobacteria bacterium
TCGCGCTTAAGCACGTGGTAATCCTGACCGACGGCGAGACCGGTGGAACGGCGGCCATGTACTACGACATGGTCTCGAAGATGCACCGCGAAGGCGGGGTAACGGTTTCCACCGTAGCCATCGGCGACCGCGCCAACGTTCCTCTGCTGCAGGCGATTAGCCGTTACGGCGGCGGCGGCTTTTACCAGACCGACAGCCCGCAGACGCTGCCGCGAATCGTGCTCGCCGACGTCCGTAGCCACGGCGCCGAGCTCACGATGGTCGAGAAGAATTTCGTGCCGATTGCGGTCCTCCCCAACCCGATACTCAAAGAACTGGCCAACCGGCAGCTTCCCGCCCTCAAAGGCTACGTTTCGACCGGGCTCAGACCGGGCGCCGATCTGAGCCTCTACGTCAACCGTTCCGGGGTGCGCGAACCCGTGGTTGCAGGCTGGAAGTATAGTGCCGGCCGGGCGCTCGCCGTTACGACGGACGCCAGCGGACGATGGTCGAAGCTATGGGTGGAAAACGGCATTCTCGCGCCGCTATGGAGCCGGCTACTCGCGTGGATGACGCCGAACGCGGCGGCGCCTCAGGAAGACTACGGCGTCGCTATGGGTTACCGCGACGGACGCGTCGTGGTGCGGATAACCGATTACAGCGCGCAAACTGCAACGTCAGCCCGGATGATGTCGGCACTGGTGACCGAACCGGACGGCCGGAAAACCCAGGCCTTCTTTTCCGAAGACGTTCCCGGTGAGATCGAGGGCAGCTTCGAGGCGCACCGGCCAGGCACCTACTTCATCAACCTGGAGCCTCCCGCCGGAAGCAATCGCAAAATACCGCCGCTTGCTTACACCGTAAGTCCGGCGGTATGGGCTGAGGTCCCCCGTCCGGCGCCTAATTACGGCCTTTTGGAGGAGCTGGCATCGGCAACCGGCGGCCATCTGAACCCGCCGCCGGAGAGCCTGCACCTGAGCCGCCCGACTGTCGAACATCGCACGTCGCTCAATCCGTACGCGCTCGTCGCCGCGATGCTTCTGCTTATAGCCGAGGCGCTGGTCCGCCGACTGACCGCGTAAACGAAACCGGACGGCATTCGCGGCTGGAGCGAGAATCCGGCCGGCAAAGCTAGCACCGCACAAAGATGATAATCTTGTACGAGCAAATATGAGCAACGAGCCGGCGAGGATTCGCCACCACGTCCAGCATCGCCATCCCGACGACGTGCGATTCTGCGCCCTGTGCGGAAGCGAGATGCGCCTGCGCCCGGTACTGCCCGACGCGCGGCAGCACAAGGTATGCACGGGATGCGGGTTCGTCGATTTCCAGGGGCCGAAACTGGCGGCCGGATGCGCGGTGGCCGACGGCGGACGGGTTCTGCTCCTGCGGCGCGGGATAGCGCCGGCGCTCGGTAAATGGACGTTTCCCGGCGGTTACGTCGATCTGGGCGAGACGCCGCAGGCAGCCGCTGCCAGGGAGGTGTCCGAGGAGGTTGGTCTCGCCGTAAAGCTGGGCGGCCTGCTCGGCCTTTACGCCGACGCGGCGCATCCCCGGGTGGTGGTTGCCGTCTATATGGCCGAGCCTGGGAGCGGGATGCCGTCCACTTCTGAGGAGGCTTCAGAAGTGCGTTATTTTGCCCCGGCCGAGATCCCGTGGGACGAGGTCGCCTTTGCCACTACGAAAGAGGGCCTTCGCGACTGGATCGCACGCGTCACCAGGAGCTGACGCTGCGTCTTGGGTTTACGAGACCCCTGGCAACGACGCGGGCTCCGAGTGGGATCGTTGATTCCGGCTTGTTTGACAGCGCCACTCAGGCGGGACGCAGTACCTGGCGCTCGAAGCGCTCAGTCACGGTTGCCAGCGTGTCCGCCTCTTCCTGGCTCTTGTCGTTCCTGATTCCAACGATTCGGGCAAAGCGCAGCGTCATCCCGCACGGATAACTCGGGCTTCGCTGAATGTCGCTGTAGGCGACCTCGACAACGATCTCCGGCTTGACGAAAACGGTCCCGTGGGCTTCGTCGCGGCGCAATGCGAGCAGGCGTTCGGTCAGATCGCGGAACTCCTCGTCGGTAAGCCCCTTGAAAGTTTTGCCGACGGCCGCAAAACTGCCCTGCGCTTCGTCGCGCGCAGCCAGATGGTAGTTGGAAAGCCATCCCTTGCGGCGCCCGTAGCCCCAATCGGCGGCGACAATCACCAGGTCGAGCGTGTCGGCCCGCTTTATCTTGAGCCACCCGCTGCCGCGCACGCCGGGCGTATAGCGGCTCGATAGCTCCTTCGCCATTACTCCTTCGAAACCCGCGGCAAGCGCCGCCTCGTAGAAGCGCTCTCCCTCGTCGGCCGACGCGGGGACGATCCGGCCGGCGAGCGCGAGCCCAGCCGGACCGGCGAGCTCGCCGAGGGCCGCGTAACGCTCCTGGTAGGGAAGGTCGATGGTCAGCTCCCCGTTAAGTCCCAGCAGATCGAAAACGTATAGCGCCACCGGCTGTTCGGCGCTCAGGCGGTCGATTTCGCGACGGCGCCCAAAGCGGCGCATCACCTCCTGAAACGCGCGTGGGCGGCCCTCGCGGTCGATGGCGATCACCTCGCCGTCGAGGATGGCGCCGCGATGGGCAAGCGCGGAGGTTGCTTGGACGACTTCGGGCAGGCTCAGCGTAATATCGTTCATCCGGCGCGAGAAAATCCGCACCGCGTCCGAGCGGCAATGAATCTGCACTCGGGCGCCGTCAAGCTTGTGCTCCAGGGCAATATGCGGCCCCAGGATTGCGAACGCGTCAGCTACGTTTCGGGCCGGCTGCGCCAGCATCGGCTTGAGCGCTCTGGGGCGATCGGCTGCGACCGTCTCCATTGGGGAGACGGAAGCGCCGCCCTCGCGCAGAATTCGCGTCACCCGGCCAACATCGCCCTGGGCCATATGGAGGCGGCGCACCTCGTCAGCCGGCCTTCCCGCCATCCGGGCCAGGGCTTCGAGCATCAACCCCTCGCTGACGCCGTGGCGCAGTTCGTGAACGAGGATCTTGGCCACATACCGGCCCTCGAGCGCGCTGGAGAGCCGCAACAGATCGCCCAACGCGCCGAGTTTGCGCCGCCGCGAGTTGCGTCCCTCGATTGCAGCGATCTCGTCGAACCGCCGTGCGACCTCGGCCAAGCTGAGCGTGGGCGATGGGTCCTCGGGCCGGCGCCTCAGAACCGTTTCGATCGCCTCGCCGAAATCGACGGCCGCGGCAAAAATGTCCTCCGCGTCGTCGGCGCCTCCAACGATTGCGCTGGCAACTTTCCAAAGCGCGCTGCCGCTAACCTGCAGCCGCTCCCCTGCGCCCGGCGCAAGCGGCTGCCCGACCATAAAACGGGCAGCGATCGCCGCTTCGCCGGCGTCGAGCCGGGAAAGAAAGTCAGCCACCAGCTCCACCATCTGGTTTCGGCTCTGGGTCTGTTCGAGTGCCTGACAGACGAGCGCAAAGTCGTAGAACGACGCCACGGCTGCTTCTCTCCCTCTGGCAAAGCTTACAGTGAGAGAAGCAGGTCCTGAAAAGGCTCTTTCACCAGGTTGCTAGCAGCTCAACCGGAAGTTGAAGAGCTTCTCCGCCCAGGGCCCCGCGTACTTAACACCCACCCGCTGGCCCGCCACGATTTGCCCCGGACGCGGTTTGGCAGGCCCGTCCTCGAACCAGAGGCCCGACTCCTCGCTCGCGACCAGCCCGTGAAAGCGCTTATCGATCTCGAGATGGCGGGTGAGTTTGCCAGGGCCGTCAAGCTCCATGACGCCGTCGGAAAGCTCCAGGCGGACCGCTCGCAACAACACGGCGGCTGGGTAGCCAACGGGCCCCGTGACAACGTTCAGCATCCAGTACATCCCGTAGATCAGATAGACGTAAAAGCGTCCCGCGTCGCCGAACATCACGGCGTTGCGCGGCGTCTTGCCCCGGCTCGCATGGCAGGCCCGATCGTCGGGACCGTCGTAGGCTTCCACCTCCGTCACCATCGCGCGAACGATGCGGCCTGCGCGCCGGCGCACGATCGTTTTGCCCAGCAGCTCGCGGGCGACGACACAGGTCGGCCGATCAAAAAATTTGCTGGAGAGTCGCGTAGGCATGTTGCTAAGGTTGACGTCGAGTACTGCGATCAGGCGCGTTCCAAGTCAACTCTGAGATGCAATCGAAGCGTGAATTCGCAATTATAAAGGAACACGAAAAATTGTACAGGGCGCCGCCGTCGGCGCCTCACCAACACCGGAGGAACAGCTATGAATCTTACTTCGCCAGCTTTTGGGCACGATAGCGCGATTCCTAAAGTACACACTTGCGACGGCGACGACCGCTCGCCGGCGCTTAAATGGTCGGACCTGCCGCCGGGCACGAAAAGTATCGCGCTGATCGTGGACGATCCGGACGCTCCCGATCCGGCCGCGCCAAAGATGACGTGGGTGCACTGGGTGCTCTACAACCTTCCGCCCAACTCAACTGGCCTTGCCGAAGGCGTAAAGCCCGGCGCGTTGCCTTCAGGAACGCGCGAGGGTCTCAACGACTGGAAGCGGACCGGCTACGGCGGCCCATGTCCGCCCATCGGACGCCATCGTTATTTCTTCAAGCTCTACGCGCTGGACGCGATGCTGCCAGACCTCGACCGACCCACCAAGGCCAAGCTTGAAAAGGCGATGGAAGGGCACGTCATTGCCCAGACAACCCTGATGGGTACTTACCAGCGCACCAAACGCTGACCGCCGTAAGCTCGCACCGACCGGACAGTTGGCCTGCACTCAGGCATCTTTGCCGGTCAGGCGGCAGCGCACGATCAGTTCGCTGCGCGCTACGTAAGCCGTTTCCTCGACGACAAAGCCGTAGCGGGCAAGTATTTCGGCCAGGCTCGCCCGCGTGTAGTGAGTGACGTGCTCGTCGCGGTATCCACCCGGCATCACGAATCCGTAGATCGGCTCGATAATCCGCCAGCCCAGGGTGGCATAGTCGGGCGTGCCGATGATGAGCGTTGCTCCGGGCTTCAGCACCCGGCGCATCTCGGCGAAGATGCGCTCGTCGAACGCAACATGCTCGATTACCTGCGAGCTGATAAGGCAGTCGAAGCTGGCGTCGCCAAACGGCAGTGCCAGGATCGAGCCGCGCACCAGCGGCGTGCCGCGCGGCTCAAGGAACCGCAGCTTGGCAGCGTTCAGGTCCATGCCGATG
>JAJYVB010000239.1 GCA_021792265.1 Deltaproteobacteria bacterium
GAAGATAGCGCCCGAATACCCGGGTGTGGTCGCGTACGCCGATGACGCGATGGGGGGGTTGGATCTCGCAAACCAGATAACGGATCCGGAGCGCCGGGTAAGCCTAGGTGAAAAGCTCGCGCAACGCACACGAGAGCTGACAGCTTCTGCGGCGAAGGCCACTGCGGCGTCCACCGTACGGCGGTCGCGAGCCGTGCCGGCCGCCAGCCGCGTTCCCGCGCCGCCTGACCTCAAGCTTCACGTTTTGCGGGGCTACGACCTGGCGGAGATTTTTCCGTATATCAATCCGGCGATGCTTTACTCGCGCCATCTGGGGCTGCGCAACTTCGAACAGGCGCTGGCCGGCGGCGACCCGCGCGCCGCTGAACTTAAGGCGGCGGTTGAGGCGGTCGAAGACGTGATGCTCGCCCACGATGACATCACTGCCAACGCTGTCTATCGATTTTTCCCGGCGCAGTCCGACGGCGATCGAACCATACTGATCTTTGCGCCCAAAGGCCACGAAGTAATCGAGCGTTTCACCTTTGGGCGCCAGAGCGACGAACCCGGCCTTTGCCTCGCCGATTACGTTATTCCCAGGTCATCCGGCATTACTGATTACCTGGGCATGTTCGCGACCACGGTGGGCACCGGGGTGCGCGCTCTCGCGCAGGAATGGAAGGACCGCGGCGAATACCTGCGTTCCCATATCCTGCAGGTGCTCGCGCTCGAGAGCGCGGAGGCTTTTGCCGAACTGCTGCATCAGAAGATCCGCCGCATGTGGGGATTCACCGATCCGCCCGGCATCACGATGAAAAACCTGTATCAGGCGCGCTACCAGGGCAAGCGATACTCGTTTGGGTATCCAGCATGCCCGCGCCTCGAGGACCAGGAGAAGCTTTTCCGGCTGCTCGAAATCTCACGGCTGGAGATCGGACTGGAACTCACCGACGGCTACATGATGGACCCGGAAAGCTCCGTCAGCGCCCTGGTCTTCCATCATCCGGAAGCGCGTTACTTCAGCCTTTCGCCGTCCGATATACAGGACCTGGAGCGCGAACTGAGCGGCACCCCAACGCAGGCCGTGACTGCCTGAAACGGCCGCGAGCGCAAGCCGCCTCTCACTGCGAGAGGAAAGGGCGGCGCGCAGAACGCCGCTGCCCGCCGGCGACCGGTTTACGACAAACCCTGCCTCAGCCAAAACGCCATCAGAGTCCCAGGCTTCGGCGCTCGCGCTCGGCAAGCTCCAGGTCGGAGTCGACCATCATCTCGATGAGCTGGTCCAAATTTACCTTGGGGGCCCATCCTAGAACCCGGCGTGCTTTACTCGCATCGCCCAACAACTCGTCGACCTCCGAGGGGCGGGAAAAGCGCGGATCGGTCTCCACGTACTTGCGCCAGTCGAGCTTCAATCGATCGAAGACGCGCTCGAGGAATTCGCGCACCGAATGGCTCTCGCCGGTGGCAATTACATAGTCGTCTGGCCCTTCCTGCTGCATCATCAGCCACATTGCTTCGACGTAGTCGCCGGCAAATCCCCAGTCGCGGCGGGCCTCGAGATTACCAAGGGCGAGGCGGTCCTGAAGACCCAACTTGATCCGGGTGGCGCTGCGGGTGATCTTGCGCGTAACGAAGTTCTCACCGCGCCGCGGCGATTCATGGTTGAACAGAATCCCGTTCACCGCGAATAAGCCGTAAGCCTCGCGGTAGTTGATGGTCTGCCAGTGAGCGTAAACCTTGGCGCACGCGTACGGGCTGCGCGGATAGAAGGGCGTGCTCTCCCTCTGCGGAATTTCCCGCACCTTGCCGAACATCTCCGACGAGCTGGCCTGGTAGAGGCGCGCGTTGCGGCCGTGGCGGCGATTGTGATCGCGGAGCGCCTCGAGAAGCCTGAGAGCGCCGAGGCCAACCACGTCGGCGGTATACTCGGGCTGGTCAAAAGAGATGCGCACGTGGGACTGCGCGGCAAGATTGTAGACTTCGTCGGGACGGGTCTGCTCGATAACCCGCCTGAGTCCAGTGCCGTCACCCAGGTCGCCGTAGTGCAGCTCAAGTTGACGCTCCTGCGACACCCAGGGTTTGCGCAGGTGGTCGATACGTCCGGTAGCGAAGCTCGACGTCCGCCGCACTATGCCGTGGACTTCGTAGCCCTTGCCAAGCAGAAGCTCGGCCAAATAGGAGCCGTCCTGACCCGTAACGCCAGTTATTAACGCAACTTTGGCCACGACACCCCCGTTAGTTTCGCACGCTCCAGCTAACTAACCAACTATATACGGGGAACAAGGGCCTTGAAACCACACTACTTTCAAGGCCGCGGCTCAGGAGCTCCGTACCACCGCCACTTTCGAGGAGTGCGATAGGACTTGAAAAACGAAAGGGTACGGCCCGCACAATGCGGGCCGTACCCTTTAACCGCTAGCAGCCCAGCCGGTGACCTAATCGCCGCGCACTAACCGATGGGAATCGCTATCGAAGTGCTGCGTCGAAAACTCGAACAGTTCGGCGTCTTCGAGGGCCTCCATCTGATGCACGAGACCGGCGGGAACGTCCATGCATTCGCCCGCCTTCAATTCAAATTCCTCGATTATGCCTGAGTCCACAGAATCCTTGACCCGGACCAGCAGACGTCCTCTGCGCAGATAAAACGACTCGGACTTGAGTTTATGGTAATGAAGCGAGCAGCGCTTGCCCTGGTTGATTTCCAGGATCTTTCCGCAATACAGGCCATTGTTGGCAATCCAGACTTCGCGGCCCCATCCTTTGGGAACTACGCGTATCGGCTGACGTACCCGGTTCATTGGCGCGCTGCTCCAAGCCGCTCTACTGACTGTTTGGCGGATCTCATAGAACGAAGCAAGAGCAAATCGACAACGCCGCGCTTGAAATGCCTCTCGCCAAGTATTGAGCTAGCCAATCGACTGCGACCGGCCGTTGAGCCCCTTGCCATTGGGCAAGGCCGCGCCCGGACCTTCTAAGCCGGCGGTTACTTCGTCAAATTTCAGCAGCAGGCGGCGAACATCGAGGTTGTATCGATCTGCGACCTCCGAGATGAGACGCAAATGCCCTTCGCCCAGTGCTTCCTCGCACACCAGTATCCGGTCGAACGGTATTGCGGCATAGACCCGCTCGAGGTCGCCAACAGCGCCCAATACAGGGCGCCCGAGAACCAGCTTGCCCAATTTGAAGCCGTCGTCATCGACGAACCCCACGAGGCGGCCGCCCCCGGCACTTTCACCCAGACGCTGTGCCGCGATTGCCGCGGTAGATCCAGCGCCCACTATAAGCACTCGCTGGGTCGTCTTACCCAGCCGGCCAAGCGCGGTGCGAAGGAGCCGGAAGGAAAGCCGGCTCACTGCCAGGAAGTTAAACAGCAGCATCACAAACAGAATAACGATCGAGGGCGAGGCCGAAACCCGCCCCGCCACCGAAAGGGCAACGAGGATGAGACCCGCCAACACCGCGCCGTTGGCGAAGCGCACGATATCCACCAACTCCGTGTAACGCCAAATACCGCGGTAGACGCCGGTGCACGAGAACGCGGCATAACCGGCGGCCAAAACCCATGGGATACTAGGCAGGAGCAGAGAAACCTCGCGACCAGAAATCTCGAAGTTGCGCCGCAGCAGATACGCACCCAGATAAGCGGACGTTAACCATGCAGCGTCCAGGGCTGCTTCGGCCAGGCGCCGCCGGTAGCCGAGGCTCAGGATGAGCCGGGCGAAGCCGCCCAGACGGCGGTACACGTCGCCTGGCGCGTTGGCCTCGAACGTTAGATCCATCATGAACAGACCGATGATCGCTACTGCCGCCGCAACCAAGGGCAGTGCTGTGAGCACGTAAGAGTGAGGCAGTAGAGAAAGCGCAACCGCACATCCGCCCGTCACCGCCGTAACCATCCAGCACAGCACAGCCGTTGCTTCAATCGTGAGGCCCAGAGCAAGCAAGCGATGGTGCGAATGGTCGAGGCCGCGGCGCGAAATCGGGCGCCCGGTAGCAAGGCGGGTCACGCTCACTATCGCCGTGTCCAGCAGCGGCATCGCCATCACCAGAAAGGGAAAGGCGTACCAGGCAAGTTTCGATTGGATTGCAAGCTCGCCGGTACGCATCGCCAGCATACCCAGCAGGAAGCCGGTCGGCAGCGCGCCGCTGTCTCCCATGAAAACGGTGGCAGGATGAAAGTTATAGATCAGGAAACCGCCCGCTGCTCCGGCCAGCGCGAGCGCCATAACCGCTAGAGCCGGCGCCTGATGCAGGTAGGCGGCGGCTCCGATGCTGAGCGCAGCGGCAATCGCGACTCCGCCCGCAAGTCCGTCGATGCCGTCGATCAAATTGAAAGCGTTGGTTGTCGCAACGAGCCAGAAGATGGCCATCGCTGCGTCAAGCATTGGCCAGGGCGAAAACCGCGGAGCGCCGGTCAGCCAGATAACGCCGGCGCTCACCGCAACCTGGCAGGCCAGCTTCTGATAAGGTTGCAGAACCCAAACATCGTCGGCAACACCGACTGCCAACAACACGACGGCGCCCGCGACGGACCATACCGTAAGCTCGCGAGCTGCCGCCAAAGCGAACAGGAAACCTGCGACTATCGCCACCCCGCCCAAAAGAGGCACGCGCGAGCCATTGCCGCCGTTTGCCAACGCCTCCGCCGTAACTCCCCATCGGCGCGCAAGCCACCCGACAACAGGTATGAGACCCGCCGTGACGGCGAACGCCAGCATCGGCAACGCCACTATCGTAACGTCAGTCATTTAGCTGCTTGTTTGTGCGAGTTCCGTACCGGCAGGCGGATACCTACCGAGCGTCGTTGACGCTATTGCGGTGCGCCGTTCGAGTGCACCCTCAAACGAACTGCTAAAAAGCCTGGCGGAGGCTCGCCGCGTCCATCTGGCTCGGTGCCGCGGCGCGACCGCCGAGTTCGGCAAGCGCGTCGGCGAAACGCCGTGTCGCTATTTTACGGTCGTACTTCTGCTCGGCGAGCAGCCGCGCCCGCCGTCCCATGTGCGCGAGTTCGTCCGGCGCGCCCGCCGCCCGGCGCAGAACGGCGGCCAGTGCCCGGACATTGCCGGGCGGGACGACGAATCCAACTCCGTGTTGGCGCGCGATCCGCGCGACGTCGGAGCTTTCGTCGAGCATCGCGACAAACGGCCGCCCTGCACCCAGAATGCCATAGATTTTGCTT
>JAJYVB010000240.1 GCA_021792265.1 Deltaproteobacteria bacterium
AAGCAGCGCGGACAGCACAGCTTCGAGCGCGTCGTAGTCGCGCGGCGCGACCCCTTCGAGCCTTATCGCGTCGGCGATCGGCCGCCAGATTTCCTCGATCGCTCGGCGCAGCCAGTCGTCCGGATGGGCACGGGTTGAAACCTCGTAGAGAGCATGTGCCGCTTCAATCAGGGAGTCGATCTCGGGCTCGCGCAGAAAACCTTCACGCCGCCAGGGCGCGGTGAAGTCGCGCCACTGGAGCAGCTCCTTGGCGGCGCTCAGCAAAAGCGCACGCGGCGACTCGGCGCTTGCTCGCGCCCCCCGGCGCAACATCCGGCCAAGCGCCTCGCCAGGGGCTTCAAGCGCTCCCTCGAACCAGCGTTGAAAGGCGGCTTCGATCAGGCCCGACGCCGTCTCCTCCGAAGCTGTTTCAAAAGCCGGATCTATGCCCGACGCTATCGGATACTCCCGCAGCGTCTCCGCGCAAAACGAATGAATCGTCCCAATCCGAGCCTGCTCCAGATGAGCAAGCGCCTGAACCAGCCGCGCTACGACCTCAGGCCCGGCCTCGGGCGCCTGGCGGGCATTCTCAAGCTCGGCGCGCAGCCTGAGCTTAAGCTCCCCGGCCGCCTTTTCCGTAAACGTGACGGCGACAATCCGGTCAAGCGTCGCGCGGCCCGACGCGACGACCGCAACTATCCGGTTGACCAGCTCGGTGGTCTTGCCAGTCCCGGCCGCGGCCTCCACGACCAAAGTCGCGTCCAGGTCGGTGCGGATTCTCTCGCGCGCCGTTTCATCGGCCAAGGTCATTTGAGCCCCCTAAGCCGCGTGAGCCACTCGATGCCGGCCGGCGGCTTGCGTGCGGTGCGAATCTCCTCGTAAGGACCGCATACCGGCCGATAATCGCAGCGCGCGCACTCGCCCGCAGCGGGTGCCGCGGGCAAGAACCCGCGCTCCAGCACGTCAGCCAGGATCGCGATGAACTGCTGCGCTGTTTGGCGCGCCTCGTCGTTGAGTTCGACTACGCGCTCCTGGTAGCCGCCCGCGGCCGTGCAGTAGTAGAGCCGTCCGCAGGCCGCCGGCGCGCGCAGAACACCCTCGGCTGCCAATGCGTAAAGAAGCGGCTGCAAGGTGCGGCCGCCGTCGATAATGACGTCGCCCTTGACCCAGGCGCGCCCACTCTTGTGGTCAGTTACCCGAAGCCTTCCGCCCGAATTGCTCTCCACCAAATCGATCGAGCCGCGCAGCAGAAGACCGGGCCCCACGTTAACCGGATCGTCCTGGCTTCCAGGATCGGCCAGCTCGCGATCGCTCAGGCCGAACGCTAGTTCGAAGCGCGCAGGATGCCAACCCGAGGAATCCAGCGCCATCCGCCGCAGCCACTCCCGCAGATCGGCTCGGAGCGACTCGATTCCGTCCCGATAGACCCGATCGATCGCAGGCGCGAGCTGCTCCCGGTATTGCGCCGCAACATCCTCGAGCACGCTCTCCAGACACCCCTGCGCACGCTCGAGGCTGGCCCCCGAAACCGGAAGCTCGCCACGCTCGCGCAGCGCCGCCAGAAAATTGAACTGGACCGCGTGCATGATCGCTCCGCGCGTCAATGGATCGATCGCCTCTATTGCCTGCGCCTCCTCGCGGGGGGCCAGCCGATAAATCGCCTGGAGGAAGAAGCGGTAGGGACAAGCGGCGAGGTTCTGAAGAGCCGTGGGTGAATAGCTGCGGTTCCTGAGCTGATGGCGCTCGAGAGCAGCGCGCGCCGAGGTTCGCGGCTCGACTAAACCGTCCGCAGGCGTCCAGCGCCGAAGCCATCGGCGCGCCCGGGCGCGGAGTGCTCGGCCGAGGTGCGGATTGGACGCGAGCAGGTAATGGGCAGCGCCCGCGGCAGCTTGCGGGTCGGAATGACGAAACCGCTCCAACTGGGCGAGGTCAAACTCTGCGTCGTCGATGGCCTCCTGCGGATCGGAAGGCACAGGCCACCCCATCCGAGCCGTCCGTTCGCCAGCAGCCCGGCGAGCAAGCTCGTCGAAGCCCGGCAGGCGCCCCTCGCCGGCGCGAACCAGCTCGAGCGCGTAAAAAGAGGGAACGCGCGGCCGTCCCTGCTCCGGGTCCACGCGCGGGTAGGAGCATACGAGGGCGCGCTCAGCAGCCCCGCAGGCAAGCTTAAGCGCAAGGCGCTCATCGGCAACCCGGCATGCCTGACCGGGCATGGCCGGACTCAGGCGGGCGCGCAGCCGGTCGGGAAACAGCGGGTCTTCTCCAATCCTTTTCGGAAAAACTTTTTCGGTAAGACCGGGGACGAACACCACCTCGAAGCTCATCCCGCGCGCAGACTCGACGCCACCGACGAAAAGCTTGCCGTAACGCCGCCCCAAGGCGGGAAGCTCCAGCCGCCCCAAGCGTTCCGCCAACACCAGGCGCACTTCGTCAAGCGTAACCGGTCCCACCGGTGCCATCGGTTCCAGCTCGGCCAGTGCTGCTAAAACCGGCTGCGGCTCGCGTATCGCCAGGACTGCCAACGAACGAAGTGCATCGAGCCAGTCGCCCCAGGTTGCCAGCTTGGGCAGCGTGTCAAGCGCCCCAATTATCGGCATTGCAAGCTGTTTCAAATGCGCGAGGTCGCGCATGCGGCGCTCCAGCGCCGCAACCTGAGCGTCGCCGTCATCGAGATCCCGGCGGCGCAACGCAAACTCCGCCTCAAGACCATCAAGGCGCCGCTCCCATCGCTCGCGGCTGCCGATCACCGCTGCCTCGACGAGCAGCGCCTCCCAACGCCACGGTGCTTGCGCGCTCGTCTCGGGAACAGGCGCCGATTCTGCGTCCGGCTCACTGCCGCGCCGGTCGTACGCTTCAGCGTCGGAGGCCACGCCGAGGCTGAATTCGGTGACCGGCGCAACGAACGGCTGCCCAGGAGCCGTGGCCGCGTCTGGTCTTGCGGGCTGCGCCGGCGCGTTGCGAGCCGGTTCCTTTGCAGGCTCATGCTCGTGCTGCGGTACTTGGCCAAGTGAAAGATATTCAGCAAAACGGTTCGCCGACAGCTTCTCGGCGGCGCAGGCCAAAAGGGCAAGCAAGGCGCGACCTGCCGGTTCCGGACGCCTGGTACCGAAGCTGAAGTGTGCCGGAACGGCCGCACGCGCCAGCGCCTCCTCGATCGGCACCGCGTAACGCTCGGGCGCGTGAAGCAGCACGGCCATCCGGTCGAGCGCCACACCCCGGCGTGCCCCGGAAAGAACGCGCCGCGCAATCTCGACGCATTCCTGCGCTTCGCTCTCGGCGGAAAACAGCACCAACGAATCGTCGGGCGGGAACGGCGCGGGCGTGATGTCGGCAAAAAGATACTTTTGAAGCCGCGCGAGAGCGCCGTCGCCCGATGTACCGCTGGCGGTTACGATGCGGCCAGCATCGAGGGCTTCGGCAAGTGCGCTGCCCGCCTCCAGATCGCCTTCCACCATCGTCGCCAGCACGCGCGGCGCTCGCTCGGCCAGGACGCGGACGAAGTCGCGTTCGACTGCACCCACAGGTTTCAGGTCGAGCAGGAGCGTTGGGATTGCGACCATGGCCGGAGGCGGGTCTCTTCGGGCCGCCTGGGTCGCAGCTTCAAAGATTTCGCGATGGCCGGCGAGACCGACGGCACGCAGCTCCACCTCGAATCGCTGCAGAAGCGCGGCCAGTGCGCGGCCAAGAGGGTCAAGGCTTGACAGCGCCTCAGGGGTTACGCACCACTGCCGAAGCTCGAGCAGCGTGCGCGCAAGCGCCCTGGCGAACCCCGGCGTGCGTGAAACCTCCTCAAAGTTCGCTATTTCAGGCGATCCGGCGAGTGCAAAAAGTGCACGCGCAGCCACCGCTTCGCTACCCAGGCCAGCGACCGGCGCGAGCTGCTCGAGCGCCAGAGCTTCGGCGGCGAGCATCGCGGCAAGCTTAGGCAGCGTCAGGCGATAAAGCCCGAAGACGGACCCGCGCGACAGCGCATCCAAAGCGGCCTGTTCGTTGGCAGCGTCACTGCCGCCGGCCACGATAAGTGTTTCGGCTCCCGGCCGTCGGGTCGCCAGCCACGCTCGCGCCGCTCGCAGGCGCTCCTCCGCCCGCCCCGCAACGACGATCTCCGCTTTCAAGATAAAACCCCGCGACGCTCGCGCCAACCTGCGAGTGACAGGTTTGCCGCAGGCGCCGGGCTTGGCAAGTCCGGCGCACTATCGATGTCCACAACCGAAGCGCGTCAAACTGCCGCATTGGCGCAGGGGCCGGCGGACTTGGTAGCGCAAAGCTTCGCGCAGCCGCGAGCATCGCCGCTGCGGCTGGCAGCGGCTTGGCCGGACGACGTGCGCCCGATTCTCAGTGCTCGAGGAAAACCGGATCGCCCACCCGCACTCGTCCGGTTGCAGCAACCGAAGCGAAGACGCCGAGGCGGATATTGTGATGGTCCGCGATCGTTCGCAGGATCGCAGAGTCTCGCGCAAGGTCGTCCTGCGCATGCGTGGTCATTACGCACCGAATCGACGGGCGCATCTCGTTGGCTCGCACCGAATCACCCACGCGCAGGATTCCGCCAACCCATCGGTCCTCGACGAAACCCGTTTCCCGGCCGGTGTCGACCAGGATATTGGGCCGGAAGCGGCGCACGTCGAAGCGCGAGCCGGCACCGCCTAGCGCCGCCATGTGGTCCAACGTGCCTGTGGCGAGGATATGAAGCGCCTCGGCGTCGTGAAAGCTGCCCGCGCGAAGAGCCTTTTTGCTGACAGGCTGTGCCCCGGCGGCTGGCAATTCGCCGCCCTCAAGTTCAAGTCCGGGGATAATCCTTTTGAGTTCCGGAATAATCCGGCGCAGCGGGAGATCGCCGAAAGCCGTCCTGTAGTCGATGATAGCTGTTGCACGTTCGCCGGGCCGCGCTCGCTCGAGCACGACCTCGCGTCCCAGAAAGCCGGACAGCACACGCGCGAGATCGCCCGCGTCCCCGCGCAGGCTTCGGCCGCCGCCAAGGTCGATGCGCAGCGCTGCCAGGTTCCCGGGCTCGGCATCGCCCTGGTACCATGCGCGCAGGCGGAACATGTCGCCCCATTTCTTTGCGCTTGTAATCCCTCCCGCCGAGATGTCGCGCAGAG
>JAJYVB010000241.1 GCA_021792265.1 Deltaproteobacteria bacterium
AAGGGCAGCGTATACTTAACCACTCCCATGGCAGCCGCAGCAGACGCCAGCCGCACGTGTGGCCGAGCGTAACCAAGAAAGCGCAGCACCGGATGCTTGACACTTCGCCCGTTGGACCCTGGTTGCAGGTTGTTCACGAGTTGCTTGTCCCTCATTCTTCAGCCGTCCAGGAGCTAACCCAAGACCAAATCATTTGGCTATCTGCGCAAGCGCCATGCCAACGATTGTGGACAGAATTGCCAAGTGATTTAGCGCCTTAATTACCAGCGAGACCCACCGTAGGCCGCTCCCTAACCGATATCGTTTGATGGCCCTAACCGATATCGGTTGACGACTTGGCGGTATCGGCATTCCTTCAAGAAAAAGGAAGCCTGGCGTTGCCCGGTTATGGACGCCAAAACAAAATTCGTACCCTGGCCGGGATCGCCTTGCTGGCGCCCGCAATTGAGCCGACCAGAGTCCGTCAGGCGCGAACAGCTTAGGGGTGCAAAAATTTAGAAAGGGCAGCCCAGCCTTGCCGGTTTATGAGAACGTAGCCAGGGACCGGCAGGAAGGAAAACATCACCGAGCTCAAAGCCGCCGGTCAGGCTGGAAAAGCGTACGTAATTCGTTTCAGTCGAGCGTTTAGGAAACCGGATAAGCTCCACGAGGGCAATGGCGGGTTGGCCGTATGGGCTGCAATTGCGCCGCCGTTCGCATGTCGGCGTCAACGATAGGCTGAAGAATCGACGATCTCACTACGCAATCTGGAGCTCGAAGCGGCGGGCGGCCGCCATCGCTTCATTGCTTGGCGGCATGGCGGGCCGCATCTTCGAACAAAGCGCGTTCCTGCGCGCGCAGGCTCTGCCATTTGGTCCAGAGCTGAGAAGCTTCGGACAACTGCTGAGGCGACATTATCGCGCGCACTTTCAGGGCGAGTTTCACCCGCTCGTCGATGAGTGCGTCGTGAGCGCGCTTCAGTTGCGCCACCTCCTTGGTTACGTTGACCTTCTTGTCCCCGGATAGCAGTTTGGCGATGAGCGCTTTGCGCGACGCCACGACCTGCTCGTGCAAAATTTCGAGATGCGTTCGGTCAGTCATGAAGACGCCGCGTATCAGCTCTCTTTGCCTTGGCCCCACGACTGCTTCCAGCGGCGCCATTGCGGACTCGTGCCGGTGACCCGGATGGCCATGGTACGCGTGAGCCGTTACCGAGAGCAGTCCCGGAACAACGGCAAGTGCGGCCACAAGACAAAGCTTTCTCTTCATATAAGCTCACCTAACCTCCCCGGTGCTGACCGAGCGAGCCTTATCTTTCGGGCTGCCAGTTTTGCGAACAGGACAGGTTGAAAACGGAATCTCCCTGCCCGCAGCCGTCCTCGCCGGCGAACGCTGCCCGCAAATAGGCGATATATGAAACTGGAACCGGGGTGTTGCCCGCGACTTCCTGGGCGCCGCCCGGCGAAACCTCCCGCTTGGCCAATGCCGCCGCCGAGCGGGCCCCGGCAGAGGTCGCCGAAACCGGTATCTGGTGCCTCGTGAGCCACACCACGGCAAGCACCGCGACCGCACCAGCCATCGCTAGGGCAATTATCCGGCTTCCCAAACGTGATTCATGAGCACGGCGGTAGGGCGGCGTGCGGAGCGCCGTCGTGATGACTTCCATGTCCTGGCGCAGAAGGCGGTAGCCCCGGGCGCACACTGCGCACGACTTGAGGTGCGTAGCGTCGCTTTCGGAGCCCTCGCCAAAATACTGAGCAAGAAGGGCTTGCTCTGAGAGACAATCTTTCATGCCTAATTCTCGATCGCCTCGCGCAGCCGGCAAACTGCCCGGAAAAGGTGTTGCTTTACCGCACCGGTTGTAACGCCCAAAACCTCACTCACCTCTTCGGTCGACCAGCCTTCCAGGTGGCGCAGGACAAAGATCTCCTGCTGGCGGCGCGATAGCTTCTGGAACCGCTGCCAGGCGCGCTCCCATCGCTCGCGCTTGATGAGTTCCTGGTCGGGTGTCTCGGTCGTTCCTATACCGTCGCCTTCGCTCAACTCCCGGCTGCGCCCGCGCCAAAGCCTCCACCACGCCGACCGGTAGCGATCCCGGCAGGCATTTACCGCAACCCGCGCCAGCCATTTAGGCCATGATTCCGGTGCTCCCTCGGCTCCCCAGCGACGAAAGGCCCGTACGAAGACCTCCTGCGCCACCTCCTCCGCTTCCTCGGGATCGGACAGCAAAAGGCGGCACAAGCGCAGCACCCGTTGGCGCTGCTCTCGGTACAGTCGGTCGTAATCCACCCTGTCGGCAGACGGCTCTCTCATCCGTCACACCCTGCCCAGCTACACAGCCTGTAATTTAGACGAAGACCGCCCCAATAGGTTGACGGCAACGCCCGACTTTTCCCTGAACCTTCATCGAAACAGGCGGGAAAGCCCTCAACTCGCGCCAACGATTGGGCGGGGCGCAATGGGATACCGAAAGGGCTAAGGCCACGAGTATTCAGACGAAATTGGCAAAGACTGAATCCGCGAGTTCCAGGCCGCGCTCTGTCAGCCGTACCCGCCCGCCTTCGACAAGTAGCATACCCGCTTCGGTCAGGCATGCCGCCTGTTCGGAGAAGGCCGTCTCGAACCGTTCACCGAAACGTGCCGCGAAGTCCTCCAGCGCAAAGCCGTCAGTCAGCCGGAGGTTAAGGAAAACAAATTCGCCCGCCGCCGTTCGACCGTCGATCGATTCGGAACCTGCTTCGGCGGAACCCTCGCCGCTGGCGGCTACCATGTACGCCCGCGGACCGCGTTCGTTCCACCATCGCCGCCCACCCGCGTTGGCGCGCGCGAAACTATGGGCACCCGCTCCAATACCCAGGTAGCTCTCATAGTGCCAGTAAGCGAGATTGTGGCGCGCCTCGCATCCGGGACGCGCGTAGTTGGAAATCTCGTAATGCCGATAGCCGAGGCCTGGAAGTGTGGAACGCACCAGTGCGTACATTTCGCCCTGAAGGTCGGAATCGAGAGCGTGCAACCGCCCGCGACGCAGTGCTTCCCCGAACGGTGTCCCGTCCTCGAACGTCAGGTTATACGCCGATATATGGTCGGGACTGAGTTCGGCGGCGCGTCGCAGGTCAGCGGCGACGTCGTCGAGAGCCTGGCCGGGAACGGCGAAAATGAGATCGAGGTTAAGCTGTTCGAAGCCGGCCTGGCGCGCGAGTCCCAGCGCCTGAACCGTCTCTTCCGGGCTATGCGTCCGGCCAAGGCGGATAAGCGTCTCGCCCCTGAACGACTGCGCTCCGAAACTCATACGGTTAACGCCGGCGGATCGGAAACCGCGCAGCTTTTCCAGATCAACGGTTCCTGGGTTGGCCTCGAGGGTGATTTCGGCGTTGGCTTCGATACCGAATAAATGGTTAGCCGTCGCAATCACACGGCCGATCGATCCCGGATTGAAGAGCGACGGTGTTCCGCCGCCAAAGAAGATGGTCGCCACCTGCGAGCCACGCCATGGCGCCTGCTCAGAGCGGTACTCGAGTTCGGCGCATAGGGCGTCGACGTACTCAGGCTCGGGCCAGCTCGGGGAGGCGTAAGAGTTGAAGTCGCAGTACGGACACTTGGAACGGCAGTAGGGAACGTGAACGTAAAGCGCGAAGCGGGCACTGCCGATCTCCAGCGTTTCGGAAAATCCCGGCGCATCCCGGACGCTTCCAACCGGAACTGGCGATGCGTTTGCGAGAGACACGCGCTACGTCACCTATTTCCAATTTTACGCGCGAGGCCACCGTGCCGGCTATTGCCCCCTGCTCCTGAGGTTTTTAGCACCGCTGGCAACGTTTCGCGGGCAGCGCAGGGCGTCAGAGGCTACAAGCCCGGCCCGTTGACGGTTATACTCGCGCCAAAACGTTGAACGAAAGATCCACGGTCGAGCCGCCCGCCGAAAATGCCGCGCCGTCCCAAGCCGCAGGTGTTCAAAGCCCGCGTGCCGCGATGGCGGGCGTCGTTGCCGCGGGAATCCTGCTGAGCCGGCTGGCAGGACTTGTGCGCGAGAGCGTCTTCGCGCACTTTCTGGGCAACTCGGCTGCGGCCGACGCGTTCAAGGCCGGCTTTCGCATCCCCAACATCCTGCAGAACCTGTTCGGCGAAGGCGTTCTTTCCGCCTCTTTCATACCGGTCTACAGCAGGATGCTTGCTCGGGGAGAACGCGAGGAGGCGGAGCTGCTCGCCTGGAGCGTAGGGACGATCCTTGCGCTCGCGGTTTCGCTGATGGCGCTCGCCGGAG
Source organism: Deltaproteobacteria bacterium (assembly GCA_021792265.1). GTDB lineage: Bacteria > Desulfobacterota > Binatia > Binatales > Binataceae > JAJYVB01. The sequence goes on from JAJYVB010000241.1 coordinate 4,241, forward strand.
TGCTATGCGCCCCCTATCTGATAGCGGTCATCGCTCCTGGATTTCACGGCGCAAAGCGCGAGCTGACCGTCATGCTGGTCAGGGTTCTTTTTCCCGGCGCGGGACTGCTGGTGATGTCAGCGTGGTGCCTGGGTGTTCTCAACAGCCATCGGCGCTTCTTCATCTCGTATGCGGCACCGGTCGCATGGAACCTCGCTATCATTGGGACCCTGATTTATTATGGCCCGCGGCGAAGCCCAAGCGCGCTTGCCATCGACATCGCATGGGGCGCGGTTGCAGGCGCGGCAGCGCAGATCGCCGTTCAGTTGCCTGCGACGCTGCGGCTGGTGGGCCGGCTGCGGCTCGATTTCAGGAGAACTCGCGCAGCGCTGCGAACGGTCTTCGGCAATCTTGGCCCGGTGGTTGCCGGACGCGGCGTAGGCCAACTGAGCGGTTATCTGGACAATCTCCTGGCAAGCCTGCTGCCTACCGGGGCGGTTGCTGCGCTCAACTACGCGCAGGTGCTGTACATGCTGCCGGTCAGCCTTTTCGGATGGTCGGTTGCGGCGTCGGAACTGCCGGCGATGTCGCAGATTCAGGGCGACCGCCGAGAGTTCGCCGCGCAGCTTCGCGACCGGATCGACGCCGGTCTTCGCCAGATTGCGTTCCTGGTAATTCCGTCGGCAGCGGCCTTTCTTTTCATCGGCGACGTGCTGGTTGCTCTGTTCTTTCAGTCGGGCAACTTCAAGCGGGCTGACGCTATCTACGTATGGTCAGTGCTCTCAGGCACGGCAGTCGGGCTCCTGGCGATCACGATGGGGCGCCGTTACAACTCCGCTTTCT
>JAJYVB010000242.1 GCA_021792265.1 Deltaproteobacteria bacterium
TCTGGCGATGGTCGCGATTGCCAATCTCCTCCTCCCTGCGCAGGCGCAAGGCAGCCTCATAGTCCGCAACGGACAAGTCGTTGGCGCAGTCCCGATCGGACAGAACTTTACTTCTGCTGGATACTTTCACGGGCGGCCCTCAGCCGCCGGGGAGAAAGGCTACGATGCGAGCAATTCGGGCGGCTCGAACCTCGGGCCGACGAACAAAGCGCTCATCGAGGCGGTCCGCTCACGGGTGCGCGCCCTGCGCGAGGCCGAGCCAGGCCTAAAGCGCGGCAAGATTCCGGTCGATCTCGTGACCACTTCGGGCAGCGGGCTCGATCCGGAGATCACTCCAGCCGCGGCCGAAATTCAGGTGGCGCGTATCGCCAAGGCGCGCGGCCTGAGCGAAGAAGCCGTGCGTTCGCTCATTCGGGCATATACCAGGGGCCGTGTGGCCGGTCTTCTGGGAGAGCCGGGGGTCAACGTGTTGGAGCTCAACCTGGCGCTGGACCGCCGCTACCCGCCATCGCCTCCCGCCGCCAGCCGTCCGCCCAGGAGCTCGTTAAGCGGCGGTGGAGGCTGACCCTGGAAGGGGCCTTGCTGTCAGGAGGTCAGAAGCGGATTTGAGAACCTGGCTCTTAGCCCTCTGGTGCGCATCAAAGCTGCGCCGTCTGAACGAGATCGAGCACCTGGCATGACCGCTCGCCGACAGCCGCAGCAGCTTCTCCGAAACGCACTCAGCGCAGAGCAGATTACGCTAGCGTACACTACAAGGGGAGTTCACGCGCCGGCAATCGGAGCTCCGCATGAGGCTCCGTTCCCGCGTCTGAACGGTCCGCTCAGCCATGGCTGCTGAAGAGGACAAAAGGGTTGAACCGGAGAGTTTTCTCGGGCTCGTGCCCGGTGCCCAACAGCGCGGGCGGCTGAAGATTTACGCGGGAGCGGCCGCCGGAGTCGGCAAGACCTGCCAGATGCTCGCCGAGGCGCACCAGCTCCGAAAGCGCGGCGTAGACGTGGTCGTGGGGCTGGTTGAGACGCACGGACGCGCCGAGACCGCGGCCTGGATCGGAGACCTCGAAGTGATTCCCCGGCGCAAGGTCGAGTACCGGGCCGTCGTGCTTGAGGAGATGGACCTGGACGCGATCCTGGCACGGCGCCCGGAGATGGCGGTAGTCGACGAACTGGCCCATACCAACGCTCCCGGCTCCCGCCACGAGAAGCGCTTCCAGGACGTTGAAGAGCTGCTCGCCGCCGGCATCAGCGTCATCGGCGCCGTCAACATCCAGCACGTGGAAAGCCTGGCTCCGCTCGTGAAACGGATCACCGGGACCGAGGTGCGCGAGACCGTTCCCGATACATTCATCGCACGGGCCGACCAGATCGTCGACGTCGACCTGGCGGTCGAGGAGCTGCGCGAGCGGCTGCGCGAGGGCAAAATCTATCCGCCCGAGTCTATCGAGAGGGCGCTCAGGAATTTTTTCAAGCCGAGCAATTTGGCCTCACTGCGCGAACTTGCCTTGCGCGAAGTGGCGCGCTCCCTCGACCGCCAGCGCCAACAACGCGCCGCCGCCGCGACCCAGGGCGGCCGCATGCCCTCGGTAAGCGAGCGAATCGCCGTGGCTCTGTCATCCAACCCGCCGCGCAGCGATAGCCTCTTGCGCAAGGCCGCGCGCATCGCAGGCCAGCTCAATGCGGGGTGGTACGCTGTCCATGTTGAGACTCCCTCCGAGTCGGTCCAGAAGATCAGCACGCGTGACTTTCGGGCCCTGCTTGACAATATCAACCTTGCTGCGGACCTGGGCGCGGAGACAGTATGGCTGCGCTCCGACGACGTGGTGGGCGCCCTTCTCGACTTCGCCCGCGATAAAGGGGTAACCAAGATAATCGTCGGACGCACCCGCCAGCCGTTCTGGTCGCGGTGGTTCAGAAGGCCCGTCGCGGCACGGCTGATAGCTCGGGCGCGCAACGTGGATATCGAGGTCCTGGCCGATAACGGCGGGGATCCGTCATCGTGAAACGGCCTTCTTTGCGCAGCCGGATCCGAACCGGCACGCTGGTTCTGCTTGGCCTCTCGCTGGTCGTGGGCTTGTTCGGCCTGGCCGGGATCCACCGGATGGGCGACGCCCTGCGCTTGGATCTTCACCGCGGCTACCAGGTCAGCAGGGCCGCTCGCCATATGAATGAGGTGCTCTGGCAGCTCGAAGCTGCCCCGAGCCGAGAGCGCCTGATACAAGAGCTGCCCGAGAGCTGGCGTATTTTCACACGATGGCAAACCAAGGCCAATTCGGCGTTGAGTGGAAAGCGCGAGCCGGTACTCGCCGGTGAGATCGGGCGGCGCTCGGCCGCGCTGTTCGAGCAGCTCGCCGCGGGAGAGCTCACCTACCGGCAACTCGCCGCGTTCGCGCTTCTGCATCGGCGGCTCGACGAGCTTGCCGCTGCAGCCTCCGAGCGCGATGACCTCGTAAGAGCCTTATCGGACCGGTTGGCTGCCTGGTTTTTGGCGGGCCTTGGGCTTCTGCTGATGGCCGGGAGCCTTCTGGCGTGGGCGCTAGGCTGGATAATTTCGCGGCCACTGCGCGACCTCGCGGCGGACCTGCACGGTATCAGCCGGCGCCGGCCGCTGCCTCGGCTGGGATCGCAACCGCTGGCGGAACTCGACCTGGTAGCGCAAGAATTCAATCAAATGGCCGAGGAACTGGACCGGGCGGATCGTCTGAACGTCGAAAGCCTGCTCTACGAAAAAAGCAAAATCGAAGCGGTTGTCGAAAGCCTCGAAGACGGCGTGGTGCTCATCGACTCCAGGGGCATCGTTACCCACATCAATGAGATAGCCACCATCATCCTGGGGGTCGAGAAAGGCGAGGCGCTGGGAAGCTCGTTCGACGACCTGAGTACGGCGAGTCCGCACTACCTGCGGGTGCGCGACGCGCTGCGCGCCCTCGGCAAGGCCACGGAAACCGGCCGGCGCACCGAGGTCCAGCTTCACGTTCGCGGCCGCAGCCACTGCTATCTGCTCAAGCCCATTCCGCTGCGGGCCGACGAGGGCCCGCCGCTTGGCACCATCCTGCTGCTCCAGGACGTAACCTATCTGCGCGACCAAGAGCGCAGCCGCACCAACCTGCTCGCCCGGCTTTCTCACGAACTCCAAGCCCCGCTCGACGCGCTCGCCTTCGCGGCTGGGCTGCTTGCGCGCTCAGCCGATAGCCTGGAGTCCAAGCAGCGCGAGGTGATCGCCGCTATCGCCGACAACGTCAAGCAGCTTAGGCAGATAGAGGACAGCTTGCTGAGCCTCGCACGTGGCGAGATGGCAGCCATCGCGCTCGAACGCTCCGATGTCGAGGTTGCTCCACTCATCGCCAGCGTAATGAAAACCTTCGCCTTGCAGGCCGAAGAAAAGACGGTCGAGCTCGACACACGCGATGTCGAAGGCGAGCTGCGGTTGCGCGCCGACCCGGTCAAGCTGACCTGGACCATCTCCAACCTGGTCGGCAATGCTCTGCGTTATACTCCGGCAGGCGGCAAGGTCAGGGTCTCGGCGGCACGCACCAACTCGGCGGTGCTCATCCAGGTCATCGACGGCGGTCCGGGGATCGCGCCCGAGATTCGCGACCGGCTCCTCGAACGTGTCCGCCATGGCGCAAGCGACGGAACACTCACTGGCTCGACCGGTCTGGGACTGGCGATTGTAAAAGAGATCGTCGAGGCGCATGGCGGCCGCATCTTCATCGACAGCGCCCCGGACCGGGGAACCTGCGTACGGCTGGAAATACCGATACCTTGACCGCCGCCGGCCTAATCACCGGCCAGCAGGGTGTTGAGAAGCCGGAGATTTCGACTGCTCGCAGGAATTCGCGTTCAACAACCGGCGAAGAACCGGCTCGGAGAGATTAGGGTGAGGCCAGCAGGTTGGTGAAAGGGCCTTTTCACCAACCTGCTACGCATTCAGTACCGCGCCCGGTTACGGGAGCCCACCCGCTGACGCCGACTCGGGACGCGTGCCAATTTCGACGCCTTTGCGCACACGCACCTTTGCGCCGGGACGGCCTGGCACCTCGACCCGCAGGCTACGGTAACCTCCCGCAGTCGGGTCCGAGGCGACGAAGCCGATGGTGTATTGATCCTGAAGTTCGCGTGCGATGCTTTCGGTGTCCTGCTGCAACAAGGCTCCGTCACCCACCGCGCGCAGCAGGAACATCTTGGCACCGGTATCGGTCGATAGCGTGCGCAGCGTTGCGGCATCGACCCGGTCGATGTCGCCGCCCAGCATGAACGGCCCAAAACTGAAGCCGGTGCTTGGACCGATGTTCGGATCGCCGATGCCGATTGTGTAAATCAGCACGTTGAGCGAGCGCGCCTCGCCGATCACCTGGGCCAGCGTCGTCGCGCTGCTGTTGTCCATGCCGTCAGTGATAACGAGCAGTGCCTTTTTGTCCCAGCGGCCATGCTGCACCATCAGGAGCCCGTCCAGCACGGCGTCGAAAAGCGCAGTCTGGCCTTGAGCGTGAAGCAACGGCAGGCGCGCCATCACCAGAGCATGGTCGGTGGTAAAAGGCTGGAGCAGGAATGGGCGCGCCGAGAAGGCGAAGAGGAAAATGTCGTCGCGCGCATTGAGATTGCGGAGAAACTGTACGATGGCGGCGCGAGCTTGCGGAAGCTTGACGTCCATGCTGCCCGATGTATCGACAATAATCCCAATCGAGACGGGAGTGTTCTGGTCCTGGCGGAAAAACGCGATCTGGCGCTGGCTGCCGTTGACGAACAGGCGGAAGTCGTTGCGGTCGAGGCCGCTAACGTAGCCACCCTGCTGGTTGGTCACGGTGACGGTGACCTGCTTGTAGCCTGCCTGTTGGCGAAGTTGCTGCGGCGGCAACACCAGCTCGGAGCCTTGTTGCGGCGCGGTCTGCGGAAGATTCAGCGAGCTTCCACCCTGCGGGCTGGGCATGGCCGGAAGTTCAAGCGTTGCCCCGCCACCGCCCTGCGGGCCGGGCACGGCCGGAGCCGGTGGCAGCGTAAGCTGCTGCTGTTGCGCCCAAGCCGGACACAAACCCATGCCAGCGGCGATCAGCCCTAT
>JAJYVB010000243.1 GCA_021792265.1 Deltaproteobacteria bacterium
CCCCCGCAGGCGCCTACACCCGGACAGGCTGCTCCCTCGATCTCCCTGAGTTCGTCCGCTGTCATCCGTCCGGCTGCGCACGCTCCAACGGCTTCGAACACATCCTGTATCGTGACCGTTCGCTCCTTGAAATGGCCCGGCATGATCGATCCGCCGTAAATCATGAGCGAGGGCAGGTCGAGCCGAAGCAGCGCCATCACGGTGGCCGGTATGGTCTTGTCGCAGCCCGAGAGAGCAACTACTGCGTCGAACAGATAGCCGCGAGTGGCAAGCTCGATCGAATCGGCAATGACCTCGCGGCTTACGAGCGAGGTTCGCATCGCGGCGGTCCCCATCGAGATCCCGTCAGAGATCGCGATCGTGTTGAATTCGAGCGGCGTACCGCCGGCGGCGCGCACGCCGCGCTTGACGTGTTCAGCTAGTTCCCGCAAGTGTGAGTTGCACGGCATCGCCTCGATCCAGGTGTTTGCTATCGCGACCAGCGGGCGTGACAAATCCGCGTCGGTGAGCCCGAGAGCCCGAAAGTACGAACGGGCGGGCGCGCGGGAGGGTCCGTCAAGAATGATCGAGCTGTTGCGTCTCATCGCTGTCGTTGTCACCTGTGCCATCACCGTCTACCTTCGCATGGCTGCCGTGGCTGATTAGTCGAGACGGCCGGCCGCTTGCAGCCGGGCCGCAGCTCATATTGTTGGCATAGCTTGGTTCGGCGCGAAACCCGGCGTACGCGCCAGGGCGGTGCGAACTAAGAGGCCGAAGTTCCCCTTGAGAAACGTTTTGCGGCGGGTGTATCTTGCCGTCGCATGATCGCGTTCGGTGCGGCCGTGCCGCAGCGCGGATAGCTAAACCGCACTAACATGCGGCGCTGCGGGCCCGCGTGTGCACGGCGCGCTGCGACACGAAAAAGAAGGCTTACGGGGAACCGAACGCAAGGCTCAAGCGGTCAATGGGAGCCGGTCACGGTCAGGTCGCATGACGAATCGGAATCGCTCGCGCCTGCAGCATCAGCGGCAATATCGCCGGCGCAAGGCAAAGGAGATAGGCGAGATGGCTTTTGAAGACTTCAAGGGCGCGATGTTCGGGACGAACTGGAAAGCGTCCGAGCGAAAGTACAATTTCGTGGCTCATCGGGATGTCAAAATTCCGATGAGCGACGGTATCAAGCTCGACTGCAATATCTGGATACCCGACACCAAGCAGAAGGTTCCGGCCATCCTGGGCTTTCATCCCTATCATGCCGGCGGTCAGACCGGTCCTATAAGGCCGGTAGCGTTCTCGACCGTAGCGTCGCGGCAACCGGGCCAGGAGCGGGCCAATGGTCCATTGGAAAGCGGAGACCCGGCTTTCTTCGCGCGCCGCGGCTACGCACACGTGGTTTGCAACGCTCGCGGCTCGGCGGCGTCGGAAGGAGAGTGGCACTTTTCGGGGCCGCAGGAAGTAAGGGACGTGTATGAAACAATCGAATGGATTGCGGCGCAGCCGTGGTGCGACGGCAATGTCGCGATGTTCGGCGTGTCCTACTTTGCCTGGATCCAGTATTTGGCCGCGACGCTCAACCCGCCGCATCTGAAAACCATTTTCTGTCCCTGGGGCGCGACCGACTTTTATCGCGACCTCTTCTATCGCGGTGGAATGTTCGTCTGCAGATGGTCGATAGGCTTTGCCGCCACTGCGCTCACTGAGAGCAATTGCAGGCCGGCGAACTACTCGAAAAAAACGATGGGTGAGGAAGGTTTCCGCAATGCCCTGGCCCGCGCGCTGGCCGACGAGGACCTGAGAGCGGTCCCGGAACTGGTGGCGATTCTCAAAAACCCTGAGGCCGGGCTGAATCCCTTCGTCGTCGATCTCGCCCTTCATCCGCTGTACGACCGCTTCTGGCAGGAGCGCTCTGCTGATCTCAGCAAAATCAAGATTCCCGCGTACATCGGCGGATGCTGGGGAACTTACGGAATACATCTGCCGGGCGCATTTCGAGCCTGGGACCGGTTGAACGTGCCCAAGAAAATGATCGTGGGTCCTCCGTTCTACCTGGATCGGCCGCTCTACCAGTTGCAGCACGAGGCGGTGCGATGGTTCGACTACTGGATGCGCGGCGTCGACACCAAAATCATGGAAGAGCCGCCGGTGCGGGTGTTCGTGATGGGGACCGGCGAATGGAAGGAGGCGTCCGGCTGGCCGCTGCCGCAGACCCGCTGGATGCCTTTTTACCTGCACGAGGACGGCCTGCTGCACGAGCACGAGCATTGGAGCTACGAAGGGAGCGACTCGTTCGAGGACTCGCCCTGGATGCGGGGGCGGTTGCAGTACGCGACGCCGCCGCTGGTGGAGAACACCGAGGTTATCGGGCCGATTGCGCTCAAGCTCTACGCGGCGGCGACCGACAGCGACGTGAACTGGATCATTTCGTTGCTGGAGATCGATCCGCAGGGCGGGGAGCGGTTGCTGACCAAGGGCTGGCTCAAGGGCTCGCATCGGGAACTGGACCTGGAGCGGTCTAAGCCGTGGGAGCCGGTTCATCGGCATGACAAGGCCGAGCCGCTCAAGCCCGGCAAGATTTACGAATTCGACATCAAGCTGATACCGACCGGTAATCTTTTCAAGGCGGGCTCGCGCATCGCGCTGCGCATCGGCTCGTCGGACGACGAGCCGAAAAATGCGCTCGAGTTGATCGGCACGGGGAGCCTTCCGCGGACCTCGGTGTCGCGGATTACGGTTTTTCACAACGAGGACTACCCCTCGTATCTGCTCCTGCCGATTACCAAGGGCAACATCCTCAACACCTACTTCTCCGGCGGAGTCTTTCCCGGCTAATCGGTATAGCAGAGAGTTGAAAAAATTTGGAGGTGACGCTTTCGAAGGAGTTGGCACTCAACACGCTGCAAAAAACCAGCTTCCTCTAGTTCTCGCCCATTGGGAGGGCTGACGGCGAGGAAAGCAGGTTGGCGAAAAGGCTTTTTCACCGACCCGTCAGGAGGGATTGCATTGATCAACGAATGAGGGATCTTATTAACCCAGGGCCGGGGCTGCCCTATCTCTATTCCAAGGAGCAGGTACGATGGCGTCCAAGGCGGTTTCCAAGTCGGCCGGAATTCGGGAGCGCCTGGGTTATCCGGTGATTGATTCCGACGGTCACGTTTTCGAAAGCGACGTAATTTTTTTCGACTATCTCAAGTCCGAGGGTGGGACGAAGGTCGTTGACGGTTTCAGGAAAGCCGCCGAAGGCACTTTCGCCGACCCGGCGTGGAGTACCCATTCGATGGCCGAGCGGCGCGATCTGCGCTACTTGCGGCCAACGTGGTACTCGATACCGTCGCGCAACACCCGCGATACGGCGACAGTCATGTTTCCCCGGCTGATGTACGAGCGGCTGGAAGAGATGGGACTGGATTTTTCCGTCGTCTATCCGACCATGGGCTTTCTCGTTCTGGAGATTTGGGACGACGAGGTGCGCCGGGCCGCCGCCCGCGCCATGAATCGGATGAAGGCGGACATGTTCCGCGGCCTCGGAGACCGCCTGGTTCCCGTAGCCGTCATTCCTATGCATACTCCCGATGAGGCGATCGCTGAACTCGAGTATTCCGTACGGGAGCTAGGCATCAAGGCGGTCATGCTGGCGAGCTACGTTCGCCGGCCTATCCCGCACGTTGCGCGCAGGTATCCCGGTGTGGAGCGTCACGCCTACTGGATGGACACCTTCGGGCTGGATAGCGAATACGACTACGACCCGGTATGGGCCAAATGCCAGGAACTGAAGGTCTCGCCCACCTTCCATTCGCTGGGCTACGGATGGGGCACGCGCTGTTCGATTTCCAACTACGTCCACAACCATATTGGTAATTTTGCCGCAAGCGCCGAAGCGGTTTGCAAAGGCCTGTTTCTGGGCGGCGTGCCCCGGCGTTTTCCCAAACTGACCTTCGCTTTTCTCGAAGGCGGCATCCCGTGGGCGCGCAGCCTTTACTGCGATCTGGTCGCGCATTGGCATAAGCGCAACCGCGAAGCCGTCGAGAATTACAATCCTGCAAATCTCAACCGCGCTCTCTTTACGGAGCTTGCCGCGCGCTACGGCGGCCGTTTCAGCGAGGGGCGGGCCGAAAAGATTGCCGAGAGCCTGGCGCGGCGGCTAAGGAACGGAGAAGACCCGGAACTGCTCGACGAATGGGCGCCAAGCGGTGTGCGCCGGCCCGAGGATATCCGCGACGTGTTCGTCAAGCAGTTCTACTTCGGATGCGAGGGCGACGACCCGCTGAACGCGCTCGCTTTCGAAACCCGCGGCGTTCCGTTCAACGCCCGGCTCAACCCGCTCTACGGTTCGGACATCGGCCACTGGGACGTGCCGGATATGAGCGAGGTGGTCGAGGAGGCTTACGAACTCGTCGAGCACGGGGTTATCACCGACGAGCAGCTCCGTCAGTTTCTGTTCGTCAACTCCGTTGAGTTCTGGGTCTCGACAAATCCCGATTTTTTCAAAGGCACTGCGGTCGAAGCCGAGGTCAACAAGTTCCTAGCGAACGCTGCTTAGCCAGCGAGGCGGCGACATCTGGCCCGGCAGCCGGGCATCAGGCTGCGCCTCGGATGCTGAGGCCTTTATGCCGTTTGGGCAACAGTTCCGAGGTGCAGCCCAAAGGGTGAGCAATTGGAAAATCAACGCCGCAAGGTATCCATCCCACGCCCGGCGTATACGCCGACAACGCAGGATTTGCTGCGCGCGGCCGGCTGCGAGCTGATACTCGGAAGGTACGGCTGGTTCGATCCGGGCCGCTACCAGCGAAGCGAGCTGATAGAGCTTATCGGCGATGCCGACGCCGTGGTCACCTCGCCATTCGACACCTACGAAAAGGAACTCATTGAAACATGCCGTAATGTCCGCGCCTATGTCTGTCCGGTAATCGGCGTCGACAAGATTGACGTGGCGGCGGCGACCCGGCTCGGGGTGCTGGTGTGCAACAGTCCGGCGTGGGAGAACTTCGCGGGGCTGGCGGAGGCGGCCGTAGGTCTGATCGTGGCGCTCGTCAAGGGGCTCA
>JAJYVB010000013.1 GCA_021792265.1 Deltaproteobacteria bacterium
CGATCGAGCCCAGCCAAATCGCGCGGCCAAGGAATGCCGCGCGGATCCTTCGACTCCGCTCGCAGACTCGCTGCGCTCAGGATGACGCACTGCGTAAGGCGGTTTTTATTGAGGGTATTAACGGGACACCACACTAGTTGTGTGCCGTCTTGAAACGTCGTCTTTGCGGCCAATATCATCGGCGCAATGACTCCGAAGACTGCCCGTTTCGGTTTATCGTAAGCATCCAGGACACGACCGCGTGGAGCTGAGCAAAACCTACGACCCTAAGGCCGCCGAAGAGCGCTGGTTTCAGCGCTGGATCGAGCTTGGTTACTTCAAGGCTGACCCGCGGCGTCCGGGACCGGTCTTTTCGATCGTGATTCCGCCGCCAAACGTCACCGGCCAACTTCATCTCGGCCATGCGCTCAATGCAACTTTGCACGACGTTATCGTTCGCACGCGCCGGATGCAGGGCTACAACACGCTGTGGCTGCCGGGCACCGACCACGCCGGCATCGCGACGCAGAACGTCGTCGAACGGGAATTGGCGCGCGAGGGCAAAAGCCGCCACGACCTGGGACGCGAAGCGTTTGTCGAGCGCGTCTGGCGCTGGCGCGAGACTTACGGCGGCCGCATCCTGCATCAGTTGAAGCGCCTGGGCGCGTCGTGCGACTGGAGCCGCGAACGCTTTACGCTTGACGAAGGCCTTTCGCGCGCGGTGGTGGAGGTTTTCGTCCGGCTTTACCGCGAAGGGCTCATTTACCGCGGCCGCAGGCTCATCAACTGGTGTCCGCGCTGCGAAACCGCGCTGTCCGACCTCGAAGTCGACCATCGCGACACCGAGGGCCGCCTTTATTACATCCGTTACCCGCTGGTGGGCGCGGACGGTGCTGTCACGGTTGCTACGACGCGGCCCGAAACGATGCTGGGCGATACTGGAGTCGCGGTTCATCCCGAGGACCCGCGTTTTGCCGGCCTCGTCGGACGCACGGTCACGCTGCCGTTGGCCGGACGCGAGATTCCCATTATAGCCGACAGTGCCGTAGCGCGTGACTTCGGTACCGGTGCCGTCAAAATAACGCCGGCGCACGATTTCGACGACTTCGAGATCGGCCGGCGCCATGGGCTCGGCGAGGTGGTGGTTATCGACTTGCGGGGCCGTATGAGCGACGCAGCCGGCAGGTACGCGGGGATGACGCGGGAGGATTGCCGCCGGCGCGTGCTCGAAGATCTTGACGCGCAGGGGCTGCTCGAGCGCGTCGAGCCGCATCGGCACGCAGTTGGAATATGCTCGCGATGCGACACGGTGGTCGAGCCGGCGCTGACGTGGCAGTGGTTCGTCCGCGTGGAAACGCTCGCGCGCGCGGCAATGGCGGCAGTGCGCGACGGCCGCACGCGTTTTCGCCCGCAGTTCTGGGAGAATACTTATTTTTCCTGGATGGAGAATCTGCAGGACTGGTGCATCTCGCGCCAGCTCTGGTGGGGTCATCGAATTCCCGCCTACTGGTGCGGCGCGTGCGGACACTTGATGGTTATGGCCGAGCAACCGGAGCGCTGCGAGCGCTGCGGCGCGCCGCAGATACGCCAGGAGGAAGACGTTTTAGACACCTGGTTCAGCTCCGGCCTGTGGCCGTTCTCCACCCTGGGATGGCCGGAGCGCACGGCCGATCTTGAACGTTACTATCCAACCAGCCTGCTTATCACCGGTTTCGACATAATCTTTTTTTGGGTCGCCCGGATGATGATGATGGGGTTGAAGTGCACGGGTGAGGTTCCGTTCCGCGAGGTGTACGTGACGCCGCTCGTGCGCGACGAGATGGGCCGCAAGATGACCAAGTCGCGCGGCAACGTGATCGATCCGCTGGAAATAATCGACCGCTATGGGACCGACGCGGTGCGTTTTACCTTTGCGCAATTGGCAATTGCAGGGCGCGATCTCGTCCTCTCGGATGACCGGCTGGCCGCCTCTCGAGCTTTCGCGAACAAGGTGTGGAATGCCGCGCGTTTCGTGCTGCTGAACCTTAAGGATTCGCCGGCACCGCTTGCGGCGCCTGCTGACCTGAGCAAGCTGGAGCTGGCGCAACGCTGGGTGCTGGACCGTCTGAATGATGCAGTGCGCGATGCGACCGCGGCCATCGACCGGTACGAATTCAACACCGCCGCGCTGACACTTTACCAGTTCATATGGCACTGCTTCTGTGATTGGTTTATCGAGCTTTGCAAGGAACCGCTCAAGGCCGGCGGCGCCCGCGCATACAATGCTCGGTGGACGCTGACGCACTGCCTCGACGCGCTGCAGCGAGCGCTTCATCCGTTCATGCCTTTCCTTACGGAAGAGATCTGGCAGGCGCTTCGGCCCTACATCGAGGAGCCCGGCCTGGCGCCGCATCTTGCGATTGCGGCCTTCCCCAAGGCTGCTGAAAGCCCCCTGCTGAGCGCGGCCGAGCGTGTCGCCATGAGCCACTGCGTCGAGGCTGCCGAGGCGATCAATTCTCTGCGCTCGCTGCTGGGCCTTCATCCGGCGGCGCCCGCGCGGGCGTTCATAAGGCAGACCTCAGGCACGAACCTGGCGGCGCTTCGTGGTGGATTCGGTGCCTGGCAGCGCTACGCGATGACGCTGGCCAGAGCCGAACGGCTGGAGATTGCGGCTGACGGTGCGGCGGCCCCAGGCGCATCGGTGACGGCGGTCCTCGCGTGGGGCGAGGTGCTGGTCGAGGCGCCGGAAAATTTCGACTTCGAGGCGGCGCGCCGCGCAGTGCAAAAGAAACTCGCCAAGGCACGCGGCTATCACGAACAGCAGCTCGGGCGGCTTAAGAATCCGGAGTTTCTGGCCAAGGCGGCCGCTGAGACAAGGGAAGAGGTGGAGAGCCGTGCAAGCCAGCTCGAAGAGGAAATGAAGCTGCTTGAGCAACAGCTCCAGCTTCTGGGAGGCGCCTGATTGGAACTGCTCTGGCAAGCCGAATTGGATTCGACGCTGCGCACGGCCCTGCTCGAGGATATCGGGCATGGTGACGTGACCACGGCGGCGATAGTTGACCCCAAGATTCGCGGCCGCGCGAGAATCGTCGTCAAGGAGACGGACGCGGTGTTTTGCGGAGGGCCGCTGCTCGTACGGATCTTCGAGCTGTGCGAAGCTGAACCAAAGGTTGAGTATTTGGCGCCCGAGGGAAGCCGCCTGGCGCGCGGTGCCGAGGCAATGCGCCTGGAAGGTGGCCTCGGCGCGCTGCTCACCGGGGAGCGCACGGTGCTGATCTTCGCGCAACTGCTCTGCGGGATAGCCACGCTGACGCGCCGATTCGTGGGCGCGATTGCGGGCACCGGCGCGCGCATCATCGACACCCGCAAAACCCATCCGGGCCTGCGCGCGGTGGAGAAGTACGCCGTCCGGGTGGGCGGCGGTTTCAACCACCGCTTCGGCCTCGACGCCGGGGTGTTGATCAAGGAAAACCACATTGCGGCAGCAGGGTCGGTGCGCGCCGCCTTCGAACGCGCAGTCAATTTTGCGCCTCATTCCCTTCGAGTTCAGGTCGAATGCGAAACTCTCAAAGAGGTCGAAGAGGCGGTCGAGGCCGGTGCGACGGCAGTGTTGGTCGATGATATGACGCCGGAAGAGGTGCGCCGGGCGAGAGCGCTGGTCGCAGGGCGGGCCATCATGGAAGTGTCGGGAGGAGTCAGTCTCGAAACGGTCCGCGCCTATGCAGAAACCGGAGTCGAGCTGATCTCGGTTGGCGCGCTGACGCATTCCGCGAAGGCGGCTGACCTGAGCATGTATGTGGAGCCGATCTGACCCGGGCGGGCGCTGATTTGCGCGGTCGCGATGACGGATAACCCTTACAGGGCCGTTGAGAGCGATGTGCCCGGAACGATCGGCTGGCGCATCCACTACTACAGCGAGGTCCTTTCGACCCAGACTGTCGCCGCCGAGATGGCCCAAGCCGGCGCCGCGCACGGCACGACGGTGATAGCCGAGACTCAGAGCGGGGGCAAAGGCCGCGCGGGCCGAAGCTGGCATTCGCCGCCCGGAGTCAACCTGTACCTAACGGTTATACTTCGCCCTGGTCCGCAAACCGGCCCGCTCGGACGAATTGGCGTTGCCGCCGGTGTTGCAGCAGCCGAGGCGTTGGAGCGGGTCGCTGCGGGCATTATTGCTCTCAAGTGGCCCAACGACGTGTGGCTCAACGGCAAGAAGGCCGGCGGCATTTTGGCCGAGGCCTGGGCCGATGCGCGGCGCGAAAGCTTCGTGGTTCTGCTTGGGATTGGGCTCAACTTGAACCTTTCCCACGCGGACCTGCCGGCCGAGCTGCAGGGCCGCGCGACCTCGGTACTGATCGAAACCGGGCGGCGATGCGACCGAATCGAGGTTGCACGCGCGCTTTTGTATAGGCTTCAGAGCCGCTATATGGAAACCGTGGGCGGGCGCTTCGATTTAGTGCGCAGAGCGTGGGAGGGTTACTCGGCGCTCACCGGGAGAACCGTCACGGTGGTTGCGGGCAGCGAGCGGGAAACCGGGATTGCCCGGGGCATCGACGCCGACGGGGCTCTGCTACTGGAGCTGGACGGCGCCACGGTGCGGATTATGGCGGGCGATGTAAGCGTTGAAGGGGCGTACACTTAATCAATAAAGGCGGGGTAACAGCGGACTTCCGGCGGCGCCAGGCCGTCGGTGCCGCACCGGGAGCAAAACCGGGAGCAGGCAGCTCCCGTCAATGACGGCGCGAGGTTGTCGATGGCGGAAGAAATCGGGCGGCTGCGAACCATTGCGATCGTCGGACAGGGCGGTACCGGCAAAACGCAGCTTGCGGAGGCGATGCTGTACACGGCGGGTGCGATCACCCGTCTGGGCCGGCCCGACGACGGGACCGCCGTGATGGACTTCGAACCCGAAGAGCTGAAGCATCACGTATCCATCAATTCGGCGTTCCATCATCTCAACTGGAAGAAGACAGAGGTGCTGCTGGGCGATACGCCGGGTTACGCCGCGTTTTTGCCCGACTCGATTGCTGCGCTCGCAGCAGTTGACGCGGCCGTCTTCGTAGCGACCCCCGGCAGTGATTTCAAAGTCGAATCGGAGAAGCTCTGGCAGGCGCTGGCCGAGCGCAACCTGCCTCGCCTTGCCTTCGTCTCGCGGCTCGATCGGGAACGCTCGGTTTTTGAGGCTGCACTCTCGGACCTGCAAAAGGTTTTGGGCGCAAAAGCTGTCGCGCTTACCATCCCCATCGGCCAGGAAGCAGAGTTTTCGGGCGTGGTTGACCTGCTACAGATGAAGGCGCTGATCTACGGCGACTCCAGCGGCAAACCGCGTGAAGAGGAATTGCCGGCCGAACTTAGAGAACGGGCTGAGCTGGCAAGGACAGCGCTTTGCGAGGCCGTTGCCGAATCGGAGGACACGCTGCTCGAAAAGTACCTGGAGAAGGGAAGCCTTGACGACGACGAGCTGCGCACTGCGCTTCGCGCTGCGGTGCTGAACGGCACGATTACCCCCGTGCTTTGCGGGTCCGGGAGTAAGAATTTCGGTGTGGGGCCGTTGCTCGACGCTATCGTCGCGTTGCTGCCTTCGCCGGGCGAGCGGCCAGCGGTACAGGGCTTGAATCCGTCCAAGGGCGAAATGGTCGAGCGGCCGGCGGACCCTCAGGCGCCGTTTTCGGCGCTGGTCTTCAAGACCGTTGTCGATCCTTTTATCGGCAAGCTTTCAATCTTCCGGGTCTTCTCCGGAACGGTGCAGAGTGACGCCGTTACCTACAACTCCACACGGGAAACGAAGGAGCGTCTGGGCCAGCTCCTGCGCCTCGAGGGGAAGAAACAGGCGCCCGTCGCTTCCGCGACAGCCGGCGAGATCGCCGCGGTTGCGAAGCTCAAGGACACGGGCACCGGCGACACGCTTTGCGACGAAAAGGCGCCGGTTATCTTCACGCCGCCCAAACGGCCCGTCCCGCTTATCTCGTTCGCAATTCGTCCGCGCACCAAAGGTGACGAGGAAAAAGCCTCCCTAGCACTGGCGCGCCTGGTCGAAGAGGATCCGGCGCTCGAAACCCATCGCGATCCGCAAACCCACGACATTATCCTTTCGGGGACGGGCCAGACGCATATCGAGGTCACTGTCGATAAGCTCAAGCGTAAGTTCAACGTTGACGTCGAGCTGCAGGCTCCGAAGGTTCCGTACAAGGAGACTGTGAAAGGCAAGGCCGAGGCGCAGGGCAAATATAAGCGTCAATCGGGCGGCCGCGGCCAGTACGGCGACTGCTGGCTACGGGTCGAACCGCTGACGCGCGGCGGCGGATTCGTGTTCGAGGACGAGGTGGTCGGCGGTGTTATCCCGCGTCAATTCATACCCTCGGTGGAAAAGGGGATACGCAACACCCTGGTCGAGGGCTTTCTGGCCGGCTATCCCCTGGTAGACCTCAAGGTGACGGTTTTCGACGGCAGCCATCACGTGGTTGACTCATCGGACATGGCCTTTCAGATCGCCGCGTCGATGGGACTGAAGGCGGCGCTGGACAAGGCGCGGCCCGTGATCCTGGAACCGATCATGTCGCTGGAGGTTGGCTGTCCCGACGAGTGCATGGGTGACGTAATCGGTGACTTGAACTCGCGCCGGGGCAAGGTTCTCGGCGTTGATCGCAAGGGACACAGCCAGGTAATCAAGGCATTGGTCCCGATGGCGGAGATTCTCAAATATGCGCCCGATCTGCGCTCCCTGACCTCGGGGCGCGGCACCTTCGAGGCGCAATTTTCCCACTATGAGGAGGTGCCCGCTCATGTCGGTGAGCGCATCATCAAGGAGGCGAGGGACGCGCGCGAGGCGGCCAAGGAGCACGCCCACGGCTAAAGCGGCCCAGTGTTGGTACAGCCCGGCGCTGCCGGTCAGAGGCCCGACAATCCTGCCGTGATGGAGTCGATGGGCAAGATGCTGCTGATGCTGGGGCTGGCGATGGCCGCGCTGGGGCTGCTGCTTTGGGGCGCGGCTTCGATCCCGTATATTGGCCGCCTTCCCGGCGATCTTTACCTTCGCCGCGGCAATTTTACCTTCTACTTCCCTCTGACCACCTGTATCCTTCTGAGCCTCATCATCACACTTGTGCTCGCGCTTTTCAGGCGCTAGCGCCGTGAATTCCGAAAGGCGCGAAGAGGCTTACCGCCGGCTCGAAAGAACGCGGCGCCGCCGCGAGCTCGTTGCGGCGGGCGTCGCGGGCTTGGTTCTGGTGAGTTTCGTTCTGGCGCAGACGCAGCTTCCACCGCTGTCGCGGCACACCTCGTTCGCTTCCAATCTGATAGTCATCAGTCTGTTCGATTTGAGTTTTCTTCTTCTCGGTCTGCTCCTCTTCCTGGTCGGTCGCAACCTTGCGAAAGCTATCTTCGAAAGGCGCCGGGGGCTGATTGGGTCGCGGCTCCAGGCACGTTTGGTCTTCGGCTTCATCGCCGTTGCGATGCTGCCGACGGTTTTTTTGCTTTACGTTTCCGGCTCCTTTCTGAAGGCCGAAGTGGATAGCTGGTTCAAGCCTCAGTACGAGCAGGTGCTGGGCGATTCGCTCCAGATAGCCCAGGTCTACTATCTGAACTCTGCGAACAACGCGAAGCATTTCGCGCGGGTGCTGGCGGAACAAATCGCCGAGCAGCAACTGTTGGCGCCGGGCTCGAAGGCGAAGCTTAGAGCCCTGCTGCGCCGGCGCCAGCAGGAATACAACCTGGGCACCATCGAGGTTTTCAATGTGCGCCGGGTGCTCATGGTTCTCGTACTGAGCGCCCGCACGCCCACCGGCATCGGGGTCTCGCCTGAGTCGGTGCTGCTCAAGAGCACGCTTGCCGGCCATGGGGTCACGCGCACCGACCGGTTCGGCAAATCCGACATCATCCGCGGCAGCGCTCCCATCTACGCTTCGCCCGATTCGGACCGCGTCGTCGGGGCAGTCGTGGTCGATTATTATCTGCCGCGCAGTCTTTCGGAGCGGGCCCAACAGATCTCGCGCACCTTCGAGCGTTACTTTCAGATGCGGATCCTTCATCAGCCGATCCTGCACAGCTACTTCGTAGCGCTGGGGCTGATCGGCCTGGTCGTGGTGACGCTGGCAAGCTGGTTCGGAATTTACCTGGCGCGCGGCATCACGACCCCGATTAAGCTCCTCGCCCGCGGCACCGACGCTGTGGCCGCGGGCGATTTGGGATATCGCATACCTCCGGTTGGCGATGATGAAATCGCCCATTTGGTGGACTCGTTCAACCGGATGAGCGCCGACCTCAAGGCTTCCCGGGCGGAACTGGAGCGCCGCCGCCGGTATACCGAAACGTTGCTGCGCAAAGTCTCGGCCGGGGTGGTGGCGCTCGATCCGCGAGGTTACGTAACGACGATAAACCCGTGCGCGGAGCGCCTCTTGGGGGTAAGCGCCGCCGAGGTGCTGGGATGTCCTTACCAGTTGGCCTTTCGGCCGCCGCTCGCGCGTTCACTCGAGGAGCTGCTCGCGGGCGGAGGACTTAAAGAGGAGAAACGGCTTGACGCGCGGTTCGAGACGGCTGCGGCAGAGACCGAACTTACGATGGTTGCCAGCCCGCTGCGAGACGAGGAAAACGCCGATCTCGGAACGGTACTGTTTCTCGAAGACTTGAGCCACATCGCGAAAGTCGAACGGATGCAGGCCTGGCGGGAGGTTGCACGCAGGGTCGCCCACGAGATCCGGAATCCGCTCACTCCGATCCAGCTTTCAGCCGAGCGTCTGAAGCGCCAGCTCGAAGTGACTCCGGCTGGCGTCCCAGCGCCGCTCATTGACGAATGTGCTCGGGTAATCGTCGCAGAAGTTGAGCAATTGAAGCGGCTGGTCAGCGAGTTTGCCGCTTTTGCCAGGATGCCGCACCTGAGGCTTGAGCCGGGCGACTTGAACGAGCTGGCTCAGGACGCTGTCGCTACCTTTCGCGAGGCCAATCCTGACGTGAAGTTTATGCTGAACAAGACGCTTCCGATGCCGCTTGTACCTATAGACCGTCAGGCGCTCAAACGTGCTTTAGTAAACCTGCTCGATAATGCTGTCGCAGCGGTCCGCAGCGTCAAGGAAAATCAGGTGCCATCGCAGGTTGCCGTCTCCGTCGGATTCGACGCGCAGGCGGGCAGGGCGACGCTGGAGGTCAGCGACAACGGCCCCGGCGTGGACCTGCGGCTGCGGACGCGGATCTTCGAACCCTACTTTTCGACGCGTCGCGGCGGTACCGGGCTCGGGCTGGCGATCGTCTCCGCCATTGTCGCCGAGCATCACGGCTCAGTGCGGCTTGTCGATAATCACTCCGTGGGAAGTAGATTTGTCCTGGAAATTCCAAGTAATATAGTTGCGGCCGCGGGAATAGCTCCCGGCGAGGGTGTGGGTCGTGCACCCTGACAGACACCGGGAAAGTTTTAGACCACGCGAACAGCCTGCCGTATATCGGATGCCCTGCCAAAGTTCAGTCCAAGCGGAGCTTCAGCCGTGAACCGAACCGTATTGGTGGTGGACGACGAGCAGCAAATCCGTTCCTCGCTGCGAGGAATACTGCATGACGAAGGTTTCCGCGTGCTGGATACCGGCATCTCCTCGGGCGTTATGGAGCTTATCGCCCGCGAGCAGCCGCGGCTGGTTTTGCTCGATGTCTGGATGCCCGAAATCGACGGTATCGAACTGCTGCGGCAAATCAAGGCAGCCGAGCCGGAACTGCCTGTCATAATGATATCGGGGCACGCCAACATCCAGAGCGCGGTCGCTGCGACCCGCCTGGGCGCCGCCGATTTCATCGAGAAACCTTTTTCAGTGGGAGTTTTGCTCGAAGCGATCGGCCGCGCACTCAGCTCGCGCGAGGAACCCGAAACGACATCCGAGGTACCCGAAAGCCGCCACGGCGGTTCCAAGTTCAGCGCAGCGCGCCCCAGGCATGGCACCCTGACACAGCGCACCATCAGCCGGTCCATCGTTGTCGCCGGACACGGACTTCACACGGGGCTCAAGACGGGAGTGATACTTTACCCGGCGCCGCCCGACACGGGTATCGTTTTCTGCTCCGTTGCGGGCGAGTGGCGGCTCGATGCGCGGCTGGAAAACGTCACCGACACTGGATACAACACCACCCTGTCCAGCGGCGGCCATCAGGTTCGCACGGTCGAGCATCTGATGTCCGCGCTTCACGGCTTCGGAATAAACAACCTCGTAATTAAGACCGAGGACGAAATTCCGGCACTGGACGGGTCGGCGCTCGAATTCTGCAAGCATCTTCTAAGCGTGGGAATCCAAGACCAAAGAGCGGGGATCGAGCCACTGGCAATAACGCAGCAGATCGTTATCGGCAGCGGCGACGCCGCCGGTGAACATATCCGAATCGATCCCGCGCCGCTTTTGATAATTGACTACCAGCTCGATTACGCAGCCCCGATTGGCCGCCAGGAGGTGCATTTCGAACTGAGTTCGCCGGAGGCGTACTGGCACGAAATCGCGCCGGCACGAACGTTCGGCTTTGTTCGCGAGTTCCGGAAGCTTGCCCAGATGGGGCTGGCAAACGGCGGCCGCCTGGACAATGTCATCCTGCTCGACGACGAGAAGGTGGTTAACACGCCGCTGCGCTTCAAGGACGAGTTCGCACGCCACAAGGTTCTTGACTTGATAGGCGACCTCTACTTGCTCGGCCGCCCCGTCCTGGGCCACGTTCGTGCCGTGAAGACCGGCCATGCCGATAATCTCGCGCTGGTTCGGGCGATTCGCGACTCCGTCGCTCAATGAACGCAGTCGGTTTCCGGCTCTTTGCCGATCATGGCGATGTCAGACCGCGGGAGGCGGTGTCCAGGCATTGGACTTGGCGGGCAAAACTGCGCTGGTGACCGGCGCCGGCCAGCGCGTGGGCCGCGCGATCGCGCTGGCGCTGGCCGAGCGCGGCTGCGCTCTGGCGGTTCACTATCGCAGTTCGCAGGCCGCTGCTGAGGAGGTTGCAAGGCTGATCACGGAGCGTGGCGGGCGCGCGCGGACGTTTCGGGCCGATCTGCGCAATCTCGCTGAAATTAAAGTAATGGTTGAAGATATAACGGCAAGCCTCGGCTCTCCGCAGGTTCTGGTGAATTCGGCCGCGGTTTTTTATCGCAAGCCGCTTGGCGAGGTAACCGAAGAAGACTGGAATCTCAACCTCGACACCAACCTGAAAGCGCCATTTTTTCTCGCGCAGCTTACAGGCGCCGCGATGCGGCGCCTCGGGGCCGGCAAGATCGTCAATATCGGCGATTGGGCAGGAATTCGGCCTTACCGCGACTACCTGCCGTACACAGTGTCGAAAAGCGGCCTGATCGGACTCACCCGGGCCCTTGCCAAGGCGCTGGCACCCGAAGTCCAGGTGAATTGCGTGGCGCTGGGTCCGGTGATGCCGCCGGAGGGCTACGGCGAGGACGAGGTGGAACGGCTTAGGCGCGGGACGCTGACAGGGAGCCTCGGTTCTCCGGAGGACGCCGCCCGTGCGGTACTGTTCCTGGTCGAGGGCACCGACTTCGCAACGGGCGCGACGTTGCTGCTGGACGGCGGGCGCCTGCTTGCGTGATCGGGCGGTTGTCTTTGCCGACCTCTAAACGCAACTTCAATAGGTACCGTATCGCGCCCTTACCCTCGCGGATCGCCGCGTTGGCAAGCGGAGGCCTTGACAGCTCGGTGATGGTCGCGGAGCTGGCACGTTCTTATCGGCAGGTCTTTCCCGTCTATATCCGTTCAGGGCTGGCGTGGGAGCGAGCCGAGCTCCGAACGCTCAGGAAGTTTCTGCTTGAGGTGACAAACTCGCGCATCCAGCCGCTCACCGTATTGAGCGTTCCGATGGACGACCTTGCGGGCGGCCACTGGAGCGTGACCGGCCGCGGCGTTCCCGGCTATCGCGCGCCGATTTCATCCAACTACCTGCTGGGGCGCAATCTGAGCCTGCTCACGAAGGCAGCGCTTTTTTGCGCATTCAACCGAGTTGGCGAGCTGGCAATTGCTCCGCTCGAAAGCAACCCGTTTCCCGACACCCGGCCGGAGTTTTTCGCGGCGCTAAGCCGCGCGGTCCAACTGGGCGTTGGTCTCAAGCTCGACATCCGTAGTCCTTACGCGGGCCTGACCAAGGCGGACGTCGTGCGGCGAAGCCGCGGGCTGCCGCTCTGCCTGACGCTCTCCTGCGCGCAACCCGTCGGCCTTCGTCACTGCGGGAAGTGCACCAAGTGCGCCGAACGGATCGCCGGCTTCCGCGCCGCTGGGATCGCCGACCCCACCGTCTACGTTCGCCGCGCCGGGGTCCGGATGTGAGCGGCGTACGCTTGCTTTGTGGGCTGCAACTGTTAACGAGCGTTATACGGAAGCTGTAGGTACCAGCGCCGGTTCGTAAGCCACCTCGCATGGAGGCCCCGGCGCGTAGAAATGCAGCGTTCGGGCCGGGTCATCGCCGAGAAACAGCAGGCTCGACGATCGTGTTCCGTAGCCCTCCAAGTGAAGGCAAATGGCGTTGGGTGCCGACGAGCGAGGATCCAGCGGCGTTGCGTGGTCAGCCAGGAGACGGCGGAGCTTGTCGCGCTGCCCGGCGGGGTCGCGAGTGAACTCGGGGTCCGCGGCCAGCGCCGCAAATCGTTCGTAAGAGCGGCTGATCTTGGGGCACTCGAAATCGTTCACGTCGAGGTTGGTCAAGAGATGGACGCCCGGTTCGAGTTTGACGCACTCGATGCCGTCGCCAGCGCGATTGTACGCGACCGCGGCCTCATGGCGGTTTGCCACGAGCAGATTGAAGGGATTGTAGTCGGCACCGTTCAGCGTGCTGAGCAGCCGCAGCGCGGCGCTGATATTTGCCGAACGCAAAACGTCCAGACAGAGCAGGCCTCGCGATCGCAGCCGAGGATCGGCACGCTCAGCTCTCCGATTGAGCAGGCCAGCTATCAGCCCGTGCTCGTTGACTCCGAGCCAGGTGCCGCCGGCGCGCAGATCTTTGCCAGCGACGATGCGAGGCTCCTCTGACAACAGAATTGGCGCCGCGGCCGGGCGCGCGAAATACTCGTCCCGGTTTGCCGCGACGATTGCCGGGTAGCCGGGTACCACCTGGAAATAGATGGCCAGCGTGCACATCCAACACCACAATGTCAGTCCAAGGTGCCCGCCCACAAGCGTCGCGAACCGGCTTGGTTCCGATACGGAGCGCGGACGCTTCTGATACGATCGGTTTGTGGCGGAGCAGCAGCGGTCGGAGGCGGTAATCGTAGGCGCGGGCGTGATTGGGAGTTCGGTCGCGATGGCGCTCGGCGAGCGCGGGGTCAGCGCGCTGGTTATCGATTACGATCTCAGCGGGCGGCTGAGCTCCAGCGAACTCAACGCGGGCGGAGTACGCGCAACCTGGTGGCAGCCGGTCAACATCGCGCTCTGCCGCAGTGCGATTCGTTATTACGAGAGCATCAGCCAGGAGGTGGGATTTCGCCAGAAGGGCTACCTGTGGCTCTACGACGAGCGCACCTGGCCGGGCGCGTGCGAACACTTGCCGCTTCAACGCTCCCTCGACCATCCGATTGAGATTCTGACGGCGGATCAGGTTGCGCGCCGCGTGCCCGAGATCGATCGCCTCGACGGAATCGCCGGGGCAACTTTTTCGCCCGCCGACGGCCTGATCAACCCCAATCTGCTTAAGGAGCATTACCGGCGCCGCTCGCGCGAACTCGGGGTGCGCTACCTCGATCGTACGGCTGTGGTCGGCGCCGAAGCGGGATCGCACGGGGTGCGCCTGAGATGCCGTCGATGGGGCAGGGCGCTTGGCGATGACGAGCTGGCCAAGTTAATGACCGGACGCGACGGCGTGCTCGATGGCGCCGAGGTTTTCGAGGTGCGTGCCGGCTTGCTGGTTGTCGCCGCGGGCGCGTGGTCGGGCGAGGTGCTGCGCATGCTGGGCCTTGACTGTCCGGGGGTGCCCGTGCGCAGGCAGATATGCATCGTTGACTGCCGCGCCACCAACCTGTCTCGCTACGGCATGATTGTCGACACGTCCGGACTGTATTGCCATAACGAAGCAACCCATATCCTGGCCGGCTATTCGCCTCCGGAAGAGCCGCCGGGTTACGATTTCCGCTACGATGGCGAGGGATTCTTCAACACGGAGATCTGGCCGCGGCTTTACGCGCGGATGAGCTGCATGGAGCGGCTGCGTCACGTCGGCGGGTGGGCGGGCCTGTACGCGGTCACTCCCGATCGCAGCGCCGTCGTGGGCCGAGCCGGAGCAAAAGTTTTCGAGGCGCACTCTTTCAGCGGACGCGGAGTGATGCAATCGTACGGGGCAGGGCAGGCGCTCGGCGAATTGATTGTGCGGGGACGTTACGAGCAGTTCGACGCGTCGGCGTTGTCGCGCGACCGTTTCACAACCGGCGCGCTCGTGCCCGAGGAGCTGCACATTTAAGCCGCCATCGGCGCTCTTTCCCGGAAAAGCCCTGGGATGATATTCGTACACTGACCGGGTGGAAGCAGCCATGAGCCCCAAAGACACGCGCTTCGCCGCTGGCGCTGGGGCGCGCCGGGCGGCCGGGGAGGGTCTGCCTCGGCAGGCGCCAAAACCATCCGCAGGAGGGTTAATGTTCGCGTCGATCGACGACGTAATCGCACGCCTCGCGGAGCAGGGCTATATCGCAAGCCGGCGTATCGCGACAGTTATCTACCTGGCCAGCGAGCTCAAGAAACCGCTTCTGGTCGAAGGCCCAGCGGGCGTCGGCAAGACCGACCTGGCCCGGGTGTTGGCGCTGGCGCTCGGGCACGAGCTTATTCGCCTGCAGTGTTACGAAGGGCTCGACGAGAGCAAGGCGCTTTACGAATGGGAGTACGCCAAGCAGCTTCTTTACACGCAGATCCTGAAGGACAAAATCGGCGAGGTACTCGGCGGCACGCAGGGCTTGAAGGCGGCAGTCGAGCGGATTGCGAGCCAGGACGAGGTGTTCTTCTCTGAGCGCTTCATCCTGCCGCGCCCGCTGCTGCGCGCTATAACCAGCGAGCATCCCGTTGTGCTCCTACTTGACGAAATTGACAAGGCCGACGCCGAATTCGAGGCCTTCCTGCTGGAATTGCTTTCCGACTTCCAGGTGACCGTGCCGGAGCTCGGCACTTTCAAGGCGCGGACGATTCCGCTCGTAGTGTTGACGTCGAACAACGCGCGCGAGATGTCGGACGCGCTCAAGCGGCGTTGCCTCCATCTCTATATCGACTTTCCGGACCGCGCGCGCGAGCTCGAAATTTTGAAAATCAAGGCACCCGAAGCTTCTGAGAAACTCGCCGCCGAGGTGGTCAGCGTCGTCCAATCGCTGCGGCGCTTGGACCTGAAGAAGACACCCGGAATCAGCGAAACCATCGATTGGATTAAAGCGCTCACGCTGCTTAACGTTCAGAGCCTGGACGAAGAACTGGTTGGCGAGACTCTGGACGCCATCGTCAAGTACGAGGGTGACATCCGCAAGGCTCAGGAAGAGCTGCGTGAGCATCTCCGGCAGGTGCGCGCGCGCCGCGGCAGCGCAACGGCCAGTGACCGGGACCTGCTCAACTGAGCCGCCCGGCTTTGATGCGACGTGCAAGATAAGCTGCTCGAATTCGCGGAGCTTTTGCGCGCGAACGGCCTTCGGGTCTCGCCCGCCGAACTGCTCGACGCGGTAGGCGCCGTTGCCCGGACGGGACTTGGCGAACGCGAGGTGCTGCGCGCCGCGCTGGCCTCAACGATGGTGAAACGGGCGCGTGAGGTCCCTGTCTTCGAGGAACTGTTCGAGCTGTATTTTTCGGGCCTCGGCGAGATTATCCGGCAGACGGGACGCGCGATTCAGCGGGCGCTCGCGATGGGCGATCGCGAGTTCCAGGAATTTCTCGAACAGGTCGAGCGGATGCTGCGGGAAAGCGGACGCGAGCTTTCGGAGCTGGCGCGCGCGATCCTGCTGCACAATACCGGCGAACTGGAACGGCGGCTGCGCGAAGCGGCGCGCCAGGCCCGGCTTTCCTCGATCAGACGGCCCCTTGAGGAGAACCATTTTGCCAAGGCTCTCGAGCGCGCTGTCGGCCTTGCCGAACTCGAACGCGAGCTGAACGAGGTGCGCAAGGCAATCGGCGCGCTGCCCTACGACGCCGAGACTCGCGAGCGCCTGGACACTTACGTCGGGATTAGGATCCGCGAGCTGCAGGAGATCATACGGCGCTACGTCCGCCTCGACCGCCAAAGCCGCGACCCGGCGGCACGCGACCGCTCACGCCTCTCCGATATTGGCGAGAAGAGCTTCTACCACCTGAGCGAAGCGGAACTGGATCGCATGAGGCAGGCGGTCACGCGCCTGGCCCAGCGGCTGCGCAACGTGGTTGCGATCCGGCGCCGGCGCGGCCGCCGGGGCCGCTTCGACGCCAAGCGCACCCTCAGGCGCAGCCTGGAGCACGGCGGCGTGCCGTTTCGCCTGGTCTTTGACCGGCGCAAACGCGAGAAGCCACAGGTCGTCGTTTTGTGCGACGTTTCGGATTCGGTCCGCAACGCCTCGCGCTTCATGCTGCAGTTCGTCTATTCGTTGCAGGACCTTTATTCGCGCGTGCGCAGCTTTGTTTTTGTCGCCGATATCGGCGAGGTGACCGAACATTTCCGCAATCACGACGCGGCGCAGGCGCTCGAGGCGGCTCTGAGCGGCGGCATCGTCAACGTCTACGCCCACTCGAACTTCGGCCGCGCCTTTAAGACCTTTGCCAGCGACCATATCGGGGCGATCAACCGCCGCACTACGGTGATCGTGATGGGCGACGCGCGCAACAACTGGAATCTACCCTACGATTCATGCCTGCGCGAAGTGCGCCAACGCGCTCGCCAGCTTATATGGCTCAATCCGGAGAGCCGCTCGACATGGGGCTTCGGAGACAGCGTCATGGACCAATACGCAGTGCACTGCGACCTGGTCGAGGAATGCCGCAATCTAAACCAGCTCTACCGCGTGGTCGATCGGCTCTTGCCGCGCTGAGCCGGCGAACCGCACGGTGGTTTTCGGGATTTAAATCGGCCGTTGCGGTCCTTAGGTTGACCGCAGCAGGGCTTTGGTCCAAGATAGAAATAAGGAGGGAAAGGCGAGGTAGAGAGGTTAGGGAGAAGCACGCCTGCGTAGCGAAAGCGTGGAAGAGAGCACCTATGGCCGGTAACAGGGAAGATTTCATTTTGATGATAGTCGGTGGCTTGACGTTGGATCCCACCACCAAGATGCCGATCGTAGTGCTCAAGGATCCGGACAATAAGCTCAACCTGCCCATCTGGATCGGCCCACTTGAAGCGGCTTCGATGGCCACGGAGCTAGAGGGAATCAAGCCGCAGCGGCCCATGACGCATGACCTGCTGCGCGACCTTCTCGGCCAGCTCGGGACCACGGTGGAATCGGTCGAGGTGACCGAGCTTCGCGAAAATACCTACTATGCGCGGCTCAACCTGAGAAGCCGCGAAGGCAGGACGCTTGAAGTCGATTCGCGTCCCTCCGACGCTATCTCGCTCGCGCTGCGTACGCGTTCGCCCATTTACGTAGCTAAGGCAGTCCTTGAAATGTCGAGCGAGCTGCACGAATCGGCGGCCGAACGGACTGCGAGCGAACAGAACCTTGCCGGCGTCGCCCGCGACAAGTGGTCCGAGATCCTTGAACGCATGTCGCCGGAAGATTTCAAGTATAAAATGTAAACTGGCGGCGCGGGCGTCCGCGCTCTCGCGGAGAGCAGCGCCGCCGGTCGGTTCTCGATGGCTTCGGCACACCGCAGGATTCGGTATCGAGACCTGAAGCAGCCCGACGAGCTGCTCACTTTCTTCGACAAGGTCGCTGAATTCAGCAGAGAAAATGCGCGCGCGATTATCGCGGGGGCGCTGCTGCTGGTTGCGATTCTAGGCGGCGTAATCGGCTTTCGTGCCTACCGCGCGCACCGGGCGTCGGCAGCCGCCGATAGTTTCTACCAGGCTTTTGAACAGTTCGACCGCAAAAACTACCCTGAGGCCGAGCGCGGCTTTCGCGAGCTTGCCGATAACGCGCCGGACCTCCAGGTGGGACGCCTCGCCCGCTTCTATCTTGCGACCTGCTATCTGGCCCAAAACCAGCTCGTCCCGGCACGCGATCAACTTACCGCCTACCTGGCCGACAGGCACAGCCGTCTCTTTGGCGGCCTCGCGCTGAACAACCTCGCGGTTGTCTACGAGAGGCTGGGAGACGTGCGCCACGCCGAAGAAACCTACCGCCGCGCCGCCGCAAAGCCGGGCCCCGAGCAGCAGACGGCCCAGCTTGCC
This sequence comes from Deltaproteobacteria bacterium, assembly GCA_021792265.1. GTDB lineage: Bacteria > Desulfobacterota > Binatia > Binatales > Binataceae > JAJYVB01. Next base: position 18,217 of record JAJYVB010000013.1, read on the forward strand.
CTGGCGGCATTTTTGGCGCATCACGGCAAGCGCACCGAAGCGGTCGCAGAGTACCGGCGCTTCATCGCCGAGAATCAGTACGGCCCCGAACGCCAGCGCGCGCTTGAAGCTCTGGTTGAGCTAGGGGCTGGCCTCTCTGCTGCTGCGACAACCAAGCCGCCACAGCCCGAGCCAGCCCGCCCACGGGTTGCTCCGGCTCCAGTGGCCGCTCCTGCAGCTCCGGCATCGTCAAAACACTGAGACACGCCCGCCCGCGCGGCGGTTCGCAGACGAGCGCCCGGGAAGGCGAGGGTGCGAGGGCGCGTCGGCGCAGCGCTGCCCCGGTTCTGAACGCTGAAGCGGCCGTTAGCGATGAGCGCCTGCGACGTGTTTTAACTGCCCGTCAAGCACAAAGCGGAACACTTTGTCGTCGGGAAGTCCGACCACCCGCACGCCATTGATAAAAAACGTCGGTGTCGACATGACCTGGAGTTTTTGTGCGTCGGCAACGTCTTCCTTGATCTGCTTCTCGGCCGAAGAGCCCATCATGCACTGATCGAGCGCCTTGGGGTCGAGCTGTGCCGCGTGCGCGAAATTATCCACTCGCTCCCGCAGGTTCGAGGGGTTGATGCTGCTTTGGGTCGAGTAGATAACGCCGGCGAATTGCCAGAAGTCGGCGGGATTCTGCCGGCGGATGCATTCGGCAGCGATAGCCGCCTGCAGCGCCCACGGATGCATCTGCAAGGGAAAGTTCTTGAAGATGAGCCGGGCCCGGCCTTTATAAGTGTTTCGCACCAGGTCTTCGACCTCGCCGAAAGCCCGCGCGCAATAAGGGCACTCCAGGTCGGCAAATTCGACCATGGTTACGGGGGCGTCGGCCGGCCCCAGCGTAGGCCGGTCTTTCAGTTGGATCCCCTTGAGGCTTACGCGGTTCCACGGGCTGCCCTTCAGATCCAGATATTGTCCGAGCACCGCCTTGTTACCGGCCTCGTTAATGAAAAGCATGAGTTTTGCGGTCTGGCCGCGTCCGTTGCTCACCGTAACGGAACGGCTAAACAGGCCCGGAATCGGCGACGCGACCGGCGCTCCCAAAACGATCCACGAGGGGTCAGGAACCTCGAAGCGTTTCTGAAGGAACTCCTTTAAATGCGCGTCAGATGCGGCCGGAGCAGCGGAGGTCCCGGCATGCTTTCGCGCGCCGTACACAGGTGCCGTCACCAGAAACCATACCGCGGTGAAAACGAGCGCTAAGATTTTTCCCTGGCCGCCAGCCGTTGCGGCGATGCGTTCGTTCATAGTGGCATCATGATAGGCGTGCGGAACCGGCCGCGCCAGCACGCCGGGCGAAACGTCAGGCGGAGGGACGCGTGCGGCTGAAGTCGAACCTTGGAAGGTAGGCAACGCTTGCTCTGACCAGCGCAATGAAAGCGGCGCCGCTCAGATCGATAGCGACGTCGTGCAGGGCAGGGGTCCGGCCCGGAACGAACATCTGGTGGAACTCGTCGCTAAGGCCGTAACCGCCGCATAGCAACACGGCTATAACGGGTTTGGAACAGAGCGGCCCCGCGAGCAACAGCAAACAGAAGACGGCATATTCGCTGAAATGCGCAAGCTTCCGTATAGCGGCATGAATCAAGCCAACGGTTGGCGCCGAAACGCTGGGCCAGAGCCAACGAACGATCGGCTCAATGATCCTGCCGGTGTTGGCTGCGGAAAAATACGTGGTCGACATCGTGAAGATAAAGCCCGCCCACAAAATCGCCGGTACCCACGCCCGCAGGCCTGGACGTGAACATGCCTTGCGGTCGTATGCGACCCCTTTATCTGAGGGTCCGTCCTGCAACCGAGCCTTACGCCGCACCTGATTCACCTCGAATCTGTCCCCGTCAAATGGAACGACAGTGCGTCCGCTGGAGCCGCCTCTAACCGAAGCGCGCCTCTGTACGGCCGCCTCGACACGGCCGACTCGCGCAACCCACCGGACCTTCGCGCTGTCCCTTCGGCAAGTTTCGACCAACCACTCTAATCGGCGGCTTTTAACCAGTAAAGCACCTCAAAAGGGGCCGCTGGAGCCGCCCGAAAAGAAGGGGAGCCGCACCGGCGACCCACCCAGCCAATGCTCCGTCGGGCACCCCTTGCGCACGCAGGCCTTTCTGTAGTTCGCATAAGAAATATTATGTCCACTAAGAGGTGAGTTGTGCGCGACTGGGCTACCAGCATCAAAAAGTCGAAAATCTGGTCCGACAGGCCAGTTTTCTTCAGGCTTAGTCCTACTTGGCTTTCTTCTGGCGCTGGCCTTTGGGCTTGGCGCCTGCGCCGTTCCTCGGATCGCGCCTGCTGTTCACCAAAGTGCGGGTGGGTCTTCTGCGAGTATTACCCACATGGACGGCAGAAGAAAAACAGGATCTTTTGCGCGTACCTAGGCATCAAAACTTCCTTCCGATTAACAATCGTATGGGCGCTGGCGCGTGTGCATTCCACGGGGGCCCGAGCATCACCGCGCAAGGCGGTTTCGTAAGGTCAAAAGTTGTTTGGTTGAAGAAAGTCGCACTTACATGTTGTTCCACAAGGGCGGCAGCCAATGCGTTGGCGGCTTTCCAGTTAGTGCGATCTTCAGCGATAACTACAATCCCCTTGCCGAAGTCGCCTGCGCGCGCTTGGCAGGACCATGTCTGTGATTCCCAGGGTACTTGGCTTAAAGCAGAGGCGATTTCGAGGGCAATCACGACCGCTTCGGGGTCTTGGGTGAATACGAAAATGTCAATTCGTTGGGGGCCGAGGCCGCGTGCCTTTACTTCATTCGCAAGGGCGGCCTGTTGTGCCGTCGTCAGGTTTCTGGGCGCGAGCGTTGCTTCAAGTTTTAGTCTCGCAAGGCGTTCTTGCCCGGTGGCCTTTTCCGCACTTGCTGCGCGCTCATTAGCGTCCGCAATAGCCAGCCTGAATTGCTCGGCTTTCTTCTCTGCTTCGGCGGCGCGCGCGTTTGCTTCGGCGATGGCTGCTTCGTCAATCGTCTGGAGATGCCCCGAAAGCGCAAACTCCGCAACGGTTCCGAGTTGCTCGCCGATTACGCCTACTATCGCAAGCGTTAGAAACAGTTTGCGGTGACTTTTCCGTTTCTCTGAGGCGGCAAATTCCTCAGAAAGCCAACCAAAGAGAAATAGCGCGCCGAATACAAACGTCCAGAAAACGGAAACGTCCCACAGTGCTATCGTGCCCGATCTGGTAAGTGATTCAAGCGCGCCCATCGATCCCTACGCACCGCTGCTGTTTGTCTTCGTAGCGCTGCAGGACTTTCTAGTTGGTTTCGTCCTCATACGGCGCCCGTGGACAGATGACGGTGGCCATAACTCAAATTGAATCGGCTCCGCTGGCGTCTTCTCTCGGGATAGCTGAGAGTATCGCCATTGCTCATGTCTCAGTATCCTGCTGCCGGCAAACCCGAAAATGCCTTCGGCCTCCTTACCACGCTATGATTGTGGCGCGCACGTCGTTTCCCGTACAGGTGTGCTAAAGGACAACTATGCACAGCGCGAGGCTGCGGCCGGGGCCTTCACCTCGCCCGATCGGGAGAGGTCGCGCCGGCGCGGGGACCCCACGAAGCTGGCTTCGTGGGGTGCAAAGGCGCGGGTGAGGGACCGCTATGAAAAATTCCCGGGCTTCTGAACCATCTCAGGCGGCGCTCGCACGCGATCGGGCGCGACAGTTGCGCATCGCAAGCACCGAAGCGGAGCGAAAGTTATGGGCTCGGCTGCGAAACGGTCAGCTTCGCGGCGCCAAGTTCCGGCGTCAGCATCCGGTAGGCTCGTGTATCGCGGATTTCTTCTGCCTTGAGGCGCGGCTCGTGGTCGAACTGGACGGCGGAGGCCACGACGAAGACGAGCAGCGGCGCGCTGACGCCAGGCGCACCGCATATCTCGGACGCTGTGGCTATCGCGTGGTGCGCTTCTGGAACAACGAGGTTATCGGCAACGTCGAGGGAGTTCTCGCAAAGATTGAAGAATACCTTTAAGGTCCCTCACCCGGTCCTTCGGACCGCCCTCTCCCGACCGGGCGAGGGCGTCGGCGGTCGGATAGCGGGACGCGAGCGTCTCTCGACCAAGGTCCCTCATCCAACCCTGCTGACCGTCCTCTCCAAACAGGGCAGGCTCACCTGCGGCTCAGACTCGTTCGTACGGATCGAACAGTTTGCTGTATTCCTGAAGCGCGAAACGGTCCGTCATCCCGGCAATGTAGTCGGCGACCACCCTCGCCTGCTCCTCGCCGTCGCGCCGGACGCGCGCCAGCACGTGACCCGGCATCTGCTCCGGGTCGGACATATACGCCTGGAAAAGCTGTTCGATGACCCTCGCCGCCTTGGCTGCCATCCGCGATACGCGGTAGTGGCGATAAAGACGCTCGCGCATGATCGCGCGCATCTCGTCGAGCATCGCATCCATCGCGGGGCTGAAGCCGGCCAGGCTCCGCCCGGCGTGTCGGACCGCGCCGACACTGCCGGCGCCGGCCTTGTCCAGCTCGCGATCGGTGTGATGCACGAGGTCCGACGCCATCGCGTCGATCAGGCGAATTACGGTCTGGTAGCGCACGGTCTTTGCGTCGGCGCCCACGCACGCCGCGCGCGCGGCGTCGGCGGCCTCGGCGAACAGGCGCGACTGGCTTAGGTCCGCGTCCGTCAGCATACCGGCGGTGACCCCGTCGTCAACGTCATGCGCCAGATAGGCGATTTCGTCGGCGAAGTCCACCAACTGTGCCTCCAGGCAAGGATAGAGTACCGGGTCGAATTCGGCGGCGGCCGGGCGTTCCTTGAAATTTGAATGCTTGACGATCCCCTCGCGCACCTCGAAGGTCAGGTTAAGCCCGCGGAAGTCCGGATAGCGCACCTCGATCCAGTCAACGGTACGCAGCCCCTGGGCGTTATGGTCGAAGCCGCCATAGGGTTCCATCAGACGCTGCAACGCGCGCTCGCCCGCATGGCCGAACGGCGGATGGCCCAAGTCATGTGCAAGGGCGACGGCTTCGGCCAGGTCCTCGTTCAAGCCGAGTGCGCGCGCGATCGTGCGGGTTACCTGGGCCGCTTCGAGGGTATGGGTCAGGCGGGTGCGATAGTAGTCGCCCTCGTGGTTGACGAAAACCTGGGTCTTGTATTCGAGCCGGCGGAAGGCGGCGGAATGGATAATGCGGTCGCGGTCGCGCTGGAACGCGGTGCGCAGCAGATGCTCGGGCTCCGCGACGCGGCGGCCGCGGCTTTGCGCCGAGCGCATCGCGTACGGCGCCAGCGTTTGCGTCTCCAGTTCTTCGAGCTCGGCTCGTGCGCGTATCATGGCCCGGCGCTCCCAAGCGGGTTGGTGAAAAAGCCTTTGCACCAACCCGCTCCCCTCACTGTAGTCTCTCCCACAGGGAGAGAGCTAAAGGAAGGGAGCCGGTTTTTTTGCAGGGTGTTGAGCACCAATCTGCCAGCCGCGCGGAAATCTCTTGTTTCTCAACACCCCGCTAGTGTGGTGTCCCGTTAATGCCCTCAATAAAAACCGCCTTACGCAGTGCGTCATCCTGAGCGCAGCGAGTCTGCGCGCGGAGTCGAAGGATCCGCGCGGCATTCCTTGGCCGCGCGATTTGGCTGGGTTTGCCGAAGAAAATCCATCGCAGCCGCAAGGATGGCGGCTGCGGATTCTTCGCTGCGGAGGCCCCTCTCGCTTCGCTCAGGGCGCCGCAGCGGCGGCTCAGAGGCTGTGAAGAAATTGACTCTGAGTGATGACGACTGGCCGGCTGGAGCGTGAAATGCGGAATCCAGAGGAGTGTGGGTTGGAGCAAGTAGTG
>JAJYVB010000244.1 GCA_021792265.1 Deltaproteobacteria bacterium
GCCGGCCGACGCTCGTGGTCGGCGAGCAGGCGCGCAACCAGGTCGCCATGCCCCACAATTCCCGCTAGAGGCATCGGCGGCTCAGCAGCTCCTCCACCAGGCGCCTGACCTCCCGCTGCACGCTTTCAAGCGACGCGGTCGAATCGACGACTGTAACCCGGCCCGGCTCTGCGGCCGCAATCATGCGAAAACCCTCGCGCACGCGCCGATGGAACTCGAGCGTTTCGCCCTCGAAACGGTCGGGCTCGCGAAGCGCGCCCTTGGCGCGTTCCCGTGTCCGCGACAGGCCGGTTTCAACCGGGCAATCGAGCAGAATCGTGAGGTCGGGCGCGATCCCCGAAGAGGCTAGCCGGTTAAGTTCGCCGAGCAGCTTGAGATCGAAACCGCGCCCGTAACCCTGGTAGGCGACGGTCGAGTCCCCGTATCGGTCGGAAATGGCCACGGCGCCTGCGGCCAGCGCAGGAGCGAGCTTCTCACGCACGTGCTGGGCGCGATCGGCCAGGACCAGCATCACTTCGGCCACCGGGTCGAGCGCCGTCGCTGGGTCAAGGAAAAGCGCGCGAATCGCCTCGCCAACGCGGGTTCCGCCCGGCTCACGAGTGAGCGTAACCTGCCTGCCTTCGGCTCGCAGCGCCTCGGCCAGAAGCCGCGCCTGGGTGCTTTTGCCGGAGCCTTCGATGCCTTCTATCGTGATAAAAACGCCGCGGCTCATCGGCCGCCAAGATACCAGTCTATCAGGCGGGGCTGAAACAGCGCGAAAGTTCCGGCGGCCAGCGCCAGAAACGGGCCGAACGGAACCGCAGTGGTTAGAACCGAAGTGTCAGCCTGCTCAGGTTCGCCGCCTGCAGCCGCCTCGGCCATGCTCGCTTTCGAGCGCGGTTTCATCAGGGCCACTGTCAGGCCTCCGACGCTCCCGAGTACGGACCCGAAGAACAGCGTGAATAGCACGCCTGCCCATCCCAGAAATCCGCCGATCATTCCCAAAAGCCAGACATCGCCCAAACCCACGCCCTCGCGGCGGCGCACCAGGCGGTAGAGCTCGCCGGTCACGAATAGAAGGCCTGCCCCCAGAGCGATTCCCAGCAGCGACGATTTCCAGCCAACCTCGGTGATAGCCAGGGAGGCAGCAAGAAAACCGATGGGCATGCCGGGAATAGTGATCATGTTGGGGATCAGCCGCCAATCGTAATCGACGAGCGCCGCAGCGAAGAGTGCCGCGCACAGGACAAAGCGCGCTAGCGCGTTCCACAGCGGAAAGTTCAGGTACAGGTAGAGCGCGGCACATGCCAGCGCCGCTTCGGCAAGGAAGTAACGAAACGGGATCGCCGCGCCGCACATGATGCAGCGGCCGCGCAGCGCAACGTAGGCGACAATCGGAATGTTTGCCCAGCGCGGTATCGGCCGCTTGCAGCTCGGGCAGAACGAGCGCGGCCTGACGATCGAGATCTCCCGCGGCAGGCGATAGGCCACCACGTTGACGAAGCTCCCCACCGAGGCCCCCAGCACAAATGCCAGGACACCACCCAACCCGACCGGTATTTCAAACATCCGCCGCCCCCTTCATTTGGCAGTCTCAACCACCGTCACCGCGACCTGCCGACGGCGCGGACCGTCGAACTCCGCGAGCATCACCCCTTGCCATCTGCCAAGCGCCAGCGCTCCGCCACGCACCGGGATCGTAAGCGACACTCCCAGCATTGCGGAAAGTATATGGGCCTGGGAATTGCCCTCAGCGTGGCGAAACGCGCCATCTCGCGGCACCAAGCGCTGCAGATGCGCGAGCAGGTCGGCGGTTACGTCAGGGTCCCAATTCTCCGTCACGATCACCGCGGCTGTCGTATGGGGAACGAACAGGTTGCAGAGACCCTGCGTAACACCAATCCTGCCGAGCGCGCGATTGACCTCGGCGGTGATATCGACCAAAGCGATGCGCGCTGCCGTGTTAACGCTGAACTCGGCCATCGCTATAAACCCGGCCTGAGGCTGCGCTGCATTCGGCGCGCATCGCGCGACGCTCAGCGATCCGGCTCGAAGGCGTAGTATTTGCTCCCATCGGGCATATTCTCGAAGGTCACCCGCAGCGCCATCCCGATACGCACCTCATCGGGCGTAACCCCTGCCAGGTTTGCGACGATTCTGACGCCCTCGTCGAGTTCGACCAGACCGATAACGTAAGGCGCCCGGTCCTCGAAGCCTTCGACGGCGACGTGCGTGACCGTAAACGAATAGAGCTTGCCCTTACCCGAAGCTTCGCGCCATTGCAGGTTCGGGCTTCCGCTTTTCGCTCCGGTACTTCGCGGCCAGAATTGGTAGCACCCGGCCCCGACATCATATTGGAGCAGAAGCCGTCCTTGGTTGACGGCGTCCCAGAAAGGTTTTGTGGTAAGCGTGGCCTTCGGTACGGGCCGCGTCTTGACGCTTCCTGCGCTCATCGCGAAGCCTCCAGAATCAGCACATTGCTGGTACCCCAGTTGCGCCCGTAAGGGATAACGCCGACGCCCGTCACCATCGCGTTGGCGGAGTCCCGCACCTGGCGCTCGCCAGCTTCGCCAAAAAGCTGGCGCACTGCTTCGACCAGGTTGGTGGCGCCACTGGCTAGACCGATCTGGCCGGCCGAAATCTGTCCGCCGCCGGTGTTGATCGGAAATTCGCCCCGGTACGTTACGTCGGTGCGCAGCAGGAAATCCGAGCCGCCGCCGCGCGGGCAAAAGCCGATCTGTTCGAGCTGCAACAGTTCGGCGATGAGGAAGTCGTCGTAGGGATGGAGCGAGCGGATGTCATCGGGTCTCATCCCCGCCTTGCGAAGCGTCTCGGGGCCAACCACTGAAAAGCCGGTTTCGGTGATGTCGGGTGTCATCTCGGCGCAGTTGAAGTTGGTGATCTCGCCGTAGGCGATCGGAATCGCCATCCGCGTAACCCCCATCCGCTGTGCCCGTTCGACGGTGGTCATGACGACGCCGGCTGCACCGTCGCAGAACATCACCGAGTCGAGCAGCCTGAGCGGCGTCGAGACCAGGCGCGACTTAAGGTAGTCCTCGACCGTTATCGGCACGCGGTTTTTCTCGTAAGCGTTGGGATTGAGCACCGCGCCGAGACGCTGGGCCACGGCGAGCTTGCCGAGCGCCTCGAACTTGAGTTCGTACTGCGCGGCGTAGCGGTTCATCAGCAGCCCGAAAGCGCCCGGCGGGCCTTGGATACCGACCGGCTCCCAGAACTCGTTGCGGTAGCCGCCGTAAGAGGCACGCCACTGGGTCGAAGGCGCGTCGGCACCGATGAGCATCGCAACCTCGCACAAGCCGGCCTGAAGAGCGGCGGCCGCGCGGGCGACGTTGCCGAGCGCCGAGGCGCCGCCGATATCGGTTTTCTGAAGCCAGCGCGGCGTGATACCGAGATACTCCGAACAGAAGTTTGACCAGAACGGGTTGGAGCATTCGCTCATCAGCTCGGTGAAGGTTACCCCGTCGATATCCGCAGGCCGCAGGCCCAGCCGCGCCATCATCTGGCTGGCAACCTCGGCCGCGAGTTCGTAGGCGGTCTTCCCCGATCGCCGCTGAATCTTGGTTTCGCCGTAAGCAACGATTGCGATTTCGCGGTTGGCCAGGAAGTTTTCTTTCATCGTTCCTCTCGTTGAACCATCTGCCGTTTTCGCTCACGCCTGCGGTCCGCGCGCCGCGAGCGCCGGTTGTGCTCAATCCTAACAGGAGCTAACGGACCCGTCTAAGCCGCGCCTGGCGAATCTGTTCGGCGACCGCCTGGGGATTGCGCACTTGCATAAGGCGGATCGCCGCATCGGCGCTGGCAGCAGACGCTACGGTCACGTCGCCGAGGCCAATCAGCCGCTGGGCCAGCCGCTGATCGACCTCGACCGAGCGGATATCGGCCAGCTCCAGCTCGCGGCGGCGCAAAGCGAGCAAGCCGCGCCGTTCGACAAGGCGCTCCGAGGTAAGGCTCCACCTCGTCGCGCTGCGGCGCAGGATCGCGGCCAGCACCAGCAGTATCGCGAACAGCCACAAGGCCGGAAACGCCGGCCATCTGGCGTGATTTGTCAGCGCGATAGCTGGACCGGCTGCCGCTGCGACGCCCGCGACGACAAGTTGCGGGACGAAGCACCACCACGATATATGCACGCGCATCAGGTTGAACTCGCGCTGCGTGCCGGGAAGCGGCGCCGCCACCCGGTAGCCGCATCGCGAACAGAAAGCCGAGCTCGAAGCCCCCTCGTACCCGCATTGCGGACAGCGCATCGCTGTACCCCCGTTCCCGCTCACCGCTGGCATCGCGGGCAGAAAAAACTCGCCCGCTGTCCCAGCCGTACACTGCGAATCGGCGTGCCGCACGCAACGCAAAGCTCGCCTTCACGGCCGTAAACCTTGAGCCGCAGCCGGAAATTGCCCGCGCGGCCGCGCGCGTCGCGGTAGTTGCGAATCGTCGTGCCACCGGAGCCAATCGCCTCGCGCAGGACCTCCCGGCTCGCCTCGGCGACGCGCTCCAATTGGTTGCGGCCAAGCCTGCCCGAGCGCCGCGTGGGGCGCACGCCGGCGCGAAACAGAATCTCCGCGGCGTAGATGTTGCCAATTCCGGCAACCACCTGTTGATCCATCAGCAGGTTTTTTATCGCAACCCGCCGCCCGCGCGCGACCCGAGCGAGGTACGCGGCGTCGAAACCAGCACCCAACGGCTCGGGACCCAGCTTCGCCAGCTCCGGTATTTGCTCCAGGCGCTCAGCCGGGACGAGGCGCACCGTTCCGAAGCGGCGCGGATCGTTGTAGACGAGCCAACTGCCGTCGTCCAGGCGCAGGCGCAGATGGTCATGGCGCGGATCGAGCGCGTCGCCGTCGGGACGGCCATCGCGCCGGATAAGCGTACCGCTCATCCCGAGATGAACCAGGATCGCGTTGGGCCCGTCGAGCTCGATAATGAGATACTTGCCGCGTCGCGAAAAGCCGGTTATGTGCCGGCCGCGAGCACTCGCGGCGAAATCGGC
>JAJYVB010000245.1 GCA_021792265.1 Deltaproteobacteria bacterium
AGGCTTCGTCAATCCGAACAAGGTCCGTATCGACGGGCCAAGCCCCGGACCGGCGACCTACTACGTGCCTCGCACTGCGCCGGCGCCCGAGTTCGAGGTGACGGCCGTCACGATGCGCAGAAATCCCGTTTATCGCAACCATCTTGTCGCTCCGTTCACCGACCATCAGCCGCTTCCGCGCCTGTTTCACGAAGCTCAGATCGGCCGGACGCTTCGAGCGATGGGAATTGACGTGCGCGAAGTCGTGTTTCCACCCTGGGGCGGAGCGCTCTCCTGCCTGATACAGGTAGCGCCAACGATGGACGGCCAGGTCAACGACGCGCTGCTGGCGGTGATGGGCGCGCCGTGGCTCAACACCAAGCTGGTCGTGGCCGTCGACCCGGACATCAACGTGCACGATCCGGCTGAAGTTTACTTCGCCCTGGCCACGCGGGTCGATCCCGCCAAACACGTCATAATCGTGCCCAGCACTCGCGGCAATCCGATGGACCCGTCAGCTTCCCCGGTGGCCGAGGCTGGCGAAGCGGCAATACAAACGCGTTTTCCGAGTGTAGTGGGCAAAATGGGCATCGACGCAACGAAGCCGGTACCTTACCGTTCGAACCGCAGCGATTTCGATCGCGGCTGGCCGCCGAACTGGGGAAAGGTGAACCTTAAAGACTACCTGTGAACGGCAGCGCGAGCCGCCGAACTACGGCAAGCTAAACCTGAGGCCCGCAATTTCCACCCACGGTTGCCCGGCGCAATTCCTTGCACCCACGAGCGCATCCCGCCGGGTTTTTGGAGCAGCCGTTCATGGCAGAAACCGGGACGGCCGATTGACCGGCTGAATGCTTCAACTTAGGCTGGAAAGCCTTCGAGGGCGTCCAGCCGCTTCAGTCCCGCAAGAAACGAAACAGGGCTCCTGTCGTGCCGCATCTCAACGAAATTCAGGTCCTGCGGTTCCTGATCCAGTTCACCCTCCTGTTCGTGGTCGCCCGAGCTCTCGCCGACATCATGAAGCGCCTTGGGCAGGCAACCGTTATTGGCGAATTGCTGGCCGGAATCGTGCTCGGACCGTCGCTGCTCGGGCGTGTCGCGCCGGCAGTCTATCGGCTGCTGTTTCCCGCCGATCCGCTCGCCGATCATCTGCTGGAGGCGCTCGCGTGGATCGGCGTCATCATGCTGTTGCTTTACACCGGGTTGGAGACCGACCTGGGGATTCTGCGCAGCGTCGGCCGCGCGTCGGTCGCGGTGTCATGGCTTGGAATCGTTATCCCATGGGCCAGCGGATTCGCGCTCGGACAGGCAATTCCGGCAAGTTACCTGGCGCATCCCGGCGACCGGCTGATTTTTTCGCTTTTCATTGCGGTTGCGATGTCGATTTCGGCAGTGCCGGTGATCGCAAAGATTCTGATCGATCTCGACATGATGCGGCGCGACCTCGGGATGCTGATACTGGCCGCGGGCATTCTTGACGACACGACGGGTTGGCTGATGCTGTCTCTGGTCGCGGGCCTGGTGGAACACGGCGTCATCGACCTTCGCTCGCTCGGATCGATCGCGATAGCGGTCGTTATTTTCGTCGGCTTCTGTTACTTCCTCGGCGCCGATCTTGTCGTGCGCATCATGCGCTGGGTAGATGATCGCGGGATGGCCGAACATGCAGGGATGAGCGCGATGGTGGGAATCGCGATGGTATGCGCGATTGTCACGCAGGCGATCGGAATCCATGCGGTGTTCGGCGCCTTTATCGCGGGTGTGATGATCGGGCGCTCGGCGCGCCTGCGGCGCTCGGACCGCACCGAACTCGAAGCGGCGACAATCGGCGTGTTCGCGCCGGTTTTCTTCGCCTACTCGGGCCTGAAGGTCGATATTTTCGCGCTCAGCGGCGCAAATCTCTTCTTCATCGTGCTGGGCATCGCGATCCTGGGCAAGCTCGTCGGATGTACCGGAGGCGCGTTGCTTTACGGCCTCGGAGTCCGCGAATCGCTCGCAATCGGCGTAGGGATGAACGCACGAGGCGGGATGGGGATAATCGTCGCTCTGATAGGCCTCAGTCACGGCATCCTGACGCCCGAAATGTACGCGATTATCATCATGGTCGCAGTCGCGACTTCGCTGATGACGCCGCCGCTCTTGAGCTGGCTGCTGGCCGGCGTGGAACGTGGGCCGGCGGAAATGAGGCGCCTCGAACGCGAAAAAATTCTGGCGCGGGTGCCCTTCAGCAAGGAGGGGGCGAAGCTGCTGGTGCTGGCGGGCGGCGGACCTCACGCCCAGCTTGCTGCGCATATCGCCGCGGCGCTCGGCAACCATCGTGACGCCAGCATCACCGTATTCCATGCGACCGCGGGCGAATCGACGCCGCAGGCGAACGAGCAATTCAATGAGCATTTCGCGCTAATTAAATCGATTGCCGAAAGCAGTGGCGCGGAAAACGTCTCTCAGCGTTCGGGTGCGGCCGAAACCGTCGCCGAGGCAATAATGAAGGAGAGCCAGCGCGGTTATGACGCCATCTTTGCCGGTGCCTCGCCGGCCGTGGACGATTATGCGCTGGGCGGGGACGTGCTGCACGAACTCGCCGCCAAAGCGCGGACGCCGGTGATAATCACGCGCAACGTCGGGGCTCCGATGCCGCTGCGGCGCGTGCTGGTGCCGACCACGGGCGCGCCGTTTTCGCGGCTCGGCGCAACCGTCGGAATGCTGTACGCGCAGGCAGCCGGAGCGCAGATGACCGTGATGTACGTTAAGGAAATTCCGTTCGTTTCGTTCCGCAAGTTCCGCTCGGGTATTCAATCGCCCAACGAAGGTGAGAAAATAACCAACGACATCAGAATCCTGGCCAGCCATTTCGGCATGCAAATCGAGGAGCAGGTTGCTTCGGGCAGCAGGCCCGAAAATGCGATCCTGACCGCTGCCGAGCGCGGGAATTTCGATTTACTGGTAATGGGCGTGCAGTTCCGGCCGGCCGAGCGCCTGCTGTATTTCGGTCCCAGAGTCGAGCATATTCTGCGTAACGTGCGCTGCGCTGTAGCCGTGGTTGTGCTGCCCGAAATTTTCGTCAAGGACTACCTGTGAGCCGCCGCGCGTGAGCCACCTGGTGCCTGCGCTGGTTCGAATCGGGAGTGGGACTTTCCGGAGAGAGGCCCTTGCCGTTGTAGGACGGAGCAGAATGCGGTATTAAGGCCACAATGTGAGCGTTCAGTAACCGAAGTTCCGGTCAAGGCGCGCCAGGGGGGGGCAACCATGCGGCACCGAAGCGTCGGTTCATCCGGACCAAACTGGGAACTTGGACCGGGCGGCCAAGCGCTGGCGAGAAGCGTCTGGATTTTCGCGGCGCTGATATTCCTGGTCCTCGCACCGCTTACCTACGCGGACATCACCTACGTTCACGACGCCGACGGCCGGCTGGTAGCCGTGATCGACGGCTCCGGCGACGCCGTCACCTACACTTATGACTCGGACGGCAACGTCACGGCGACCCAGACCTCCAACTCGTCCAGCGGCGAGGCCATCTACGCACTTTCGCCCGACAATGGTTCGGTCGGCAGCCAGGTCACCATCTACGGCAATGACTTCAGTGCCTCACCCGCGGTGACCTTCAACGGCAAGCCCGCCACGGTCTCCTCCTCGACCTCGACGACGATCTTCGCCACCGTGCCGAGCGGAGCTACCAGCGGCACGGTGGCGGTCGATTCGGTTCAGGGTCCTACCTTCACGGTCAATTGAACGCCGGCGCAGGGGGAAGAGAAAATGGGGATCGCCATAAAAACCGGCCGCCATGGCTTGGCGTCCTTTGCGGTATTCGCACTCCTCGCGCTGGCTGGCGCGGGCCAACGGAGGCGCAGACCGCGGCGCAGCCGTCCAGCACGGCCACGCCATCCTCGGGCACGGTAGCGGCGCCGCTGGCGGTGCTTTCGCAGTCGTGCGGCGCGGGTCAACCGCTTTACGGAGAGTGCATGTCCAACCGGCCGGGACCGGCGCCCGGGGAAAAATTTACCGAACTGTCGAGCGGCCAGTTCACCTACTACAAAACCGACCTGACACTGCCGGGCGCGATGCCGATCATGATCAAGCGGGTCTACCGGTCGCGCGATTACACCAGCAGCGGCGCCCCTATTGCCTGCAACTTCGGCCTCGGAGCGCGGGTCAATTACGACATTTTTCTCTATTCGTACTCGGCGCGGAACAGCAGCCCCACCTACACCGACGCCGAGGTCGTGCTTCCCGACGGCGGCGAACTCGCCTGCGGGCGCGTACAATCAACCTGCACCGACCAAAGCTGCACCGACTACACCGGCACCTGCTCCGAAAATAATCCTGCGGTCTTTACGTGCAACGAACAGCCCAGCGGCATCTGGTTCAACTCCACGCTGACCTACAACTGCAGCAACGCGGGATGGGACCTGAAACGCAAGGACGGCACCGTCTATCACTTCGGCTCCAACTCGCTCCTGCAAACCATCACCGACCGCTTCAGCAACTCCATAACGATTACGCGGGGCGGCCAGGAGTTGGCTAACTGCGCCAATCCCGGCCAAACCATCAGCTCTTCCGATATTGCCGTCGTTTCATCTTCCGACGGCCGCAGCGTCAACTTCTGTTACGATGCCGTGCACTATGCCCACGGAATCTCGAGGATATTCGACAGCGCCTCAGGGCCCAACGGCCAGCCCGCTCCGATCAAGCAGGTCGATTACACTTACAATGACAATGGGGCGTTGGCAACCGCCACTTATACCAGCTACAGTCCATACGCCACAACTACCTACCAATACCAGCAAACCCCATACGCCGGCGTGGCCGACCTCACCACGATCATAACCAACATGGCGTGCACGTCGACCAGCGGCTGCTCGCCCTCCCAGAACTACACCTATATCGGCTACGGCCCGGACGAATACGTCAACAGCGTAAGCAACTCGGTGCCGTCGGTGGGCTTCCAGTTCAAGAACTACACCGGCTCC
>JAJYVB010000014.1 GCA_021792265.1 Deltaproteobacteria bacterium
CAAGGGCTTACTTTTGCAGGAGAAATCCTTCAAGGTTTATTTGCGCGCCCGTAGCTCAACTGGACAGAGCATCGGACTTCGGATCCGAGGGTTGGGGGTTCAAATCCCTTCGGGCGCGCCAGAAAACCTTCCGAAATTAGCGACGCTTCGCTCTCTTCGGCGCCCGCGAGCCGGCTCGTCCCAAAAGCAGTGACGAACGCGCGACAAAATTCGGAACGACACGGCTGCAACGTTTCCCGCGGCAACCAACGAACGGTAGCCGATTGTATTACGGGTGCGGGTGCGGGCGCAGTTGCCCAATTAAGGGACGTCCGGCCGCACAGCGCTCATTTTTTGACGACGTAAAACATTTTCATGCTGACACCGCGATTGCTGCTGGGATAATGGTCCGCGGTGCAAACCCCTGCGCCGTGCGGCTCCAGCATTCCTGAGACTTCGTCTTCCGAAAGCACCTGCGACTGCATGTGATGAAGTCCGGCTCGGCTAAGAAGCTCTCGCGGTACTCCAAGCGCCCTCATTATCCGCCAAACCCGGCGGCGCCGAAGAAGCCGCCTCCAGCGAGTCATTGAGACCGGCATGTTGAACAGCAGAACGCCATCGGGCTTGAGCACCCTGATGAGCTTACCGAGAAACGGTTCAATGAGCGCCTTTGAGGGCAAGTTGTGCAGTGTGTTCCGCGACAGAACGAGGTCAAAAGAGTTGTCAGGAAACAGAAGCTCGTCGATATCCGAAGCGCACACGAATTCGCAGTTGCTGACGTCGCGGTTGATTTCTTTGGCTTGCCCGATCCTGTTTTGTGAAATATCGATCCCGCACGCGCTGTGGAAATGCTTCGCCAGCGCCCGCGTGAATGCGCCAACACCGCAACCAAAATCGAGACAGCGGTTCCAGCTCGCCGGCCGTCTGAAAGAACGAGCGCGTATCATCAGGCGCGAAATCTCGGATTCGCTCTGGTTCAGATGATCGTTTAACGCTCGTGTCCAACCGGCCGGATCCGAACGGTTAAGCAGTGGATCGACCAGCGCCAGGTGTTCCCACTCCGGAGCCTCGAGCGGACCCTGGTTGCGTCTCTCGCCGCTAGTCGACGCAAAATGGGATGCGATATTCGCCCGTGTCGGGCCAATCATATTGGCCAGGTTATCCGGCGAGAGATGCCTCGCACCCTTCCCAGGGCGACTTACCAAGCCTCCGCTGGACAGAGATAGAGTCTCAACTTCCGGCCCTCCAGCAGGCTGCGGAAAAAGGGCTTCCGCAGCCTGCTCCCTCACTCTTATCTCTCCCAGAGGGAGAGAAGATTAAGGAACGAAGCCATCTTTTTCGCAGGGTGCTGAATTTCACCGCGTCCGCCCGCCCACTGATCTTCGTTTTTCAGCAGCCTGCTAGTGCCGCGTCAGGCCAGGGCACCGGGCTGCCATCCTGCGGTTTTCATCAACAGGCGCAGCAACAGGTGGCGGAATTTCATGCCGCGGCTGTTCAATCGCTGGAATATCTCCAAAACCTCTTCTCGGCCGTGGCTGACCGTCGTAAGAGAAATCCGCCGCTGCACAATCGCCGCGACGGAGGCCAGGAAAGAGGCAACGGATTCCTCGGGCTGGCTTGAGCACAACCCTGCAGCCTTCAAGCGTTCGGCCATCAGCCGGCATTTCTTTTCCGCAGTCTCACGAGGCTGCAAGATAGGTTCCAACAAATCCTGCAACCGAATAAAGCGCGCCGACGGCCGATCTTCGTTCCCAAGAAACGCTCCCAAGACGAACGGCTTTTCGCGCCTCTCGGCGTCCACGAAAACCTGATACTTCCGCTCAATTTCGGCTTCCCAGCTCTCAAGCGTCCACCAGTGCGGGCGCCGCCCCATAAGCAGGCAGAGTGCGGTTGCTCGCTGCTGGCCGTCGGCAATCCAAAAGCCTGCCGAAGGGTGGTCTTCAGCCTGGAGCGGCGGCGCCCAGAGCAGCAGCGAACCGACAGGGTAGTTACGCCACAGCGAATCCGCGAGCGCCATCACTTGGTAGGGTCTCCAGACGAACTCCCGTTGAAAGTCGGGAATCCGCCACGCCCCTGACTGCACCCTTTCAACCGCCTCCCTGACCTCAACGGATGCATACGACACCTCACCCGCCACGCCTTCCGGCTCTCCGCCAAACCGCCCAGGCTTCGCAATTTTTGAAGCGGCACTTTGCGGCGACATCGTCAACTTCTCACGCGCCGTCGCCGGCTGGACCGCTCCGAATCAAATTTACCCATTGCGTCAGCCCCACAAAGCTCTTTCCAAAACGAAACCGCGGTGCCGGCCCCCAATCGTTGTCCTCCTCTTCCAGCCGCGCTCTTCCATCGGTCGTCGCCGCGAACGGGGACCTCCTGATTCGCAGCCCCGCCATGTTCGCAGCCTCCGCACGCGGCTCAATGACTACTCCTACTCCCGCATCGTCAATCTCGTCCGAACGAAGCGTCGCGCTGCAGCCAACCGAGACCTGAAAACCGTTGGCCACTCCCACAACTCTGTTATGCTGCCAAACAATTCCTCGTGAATACTCACAGTAAAAACCCGCTCCGCCCCTTTTCTCGTCATGGGCGTAGTTCCCGGTCACCGCTACATTCCGTGAATTCTTGATGTCGATTCCATTATGATTCCAATGAGACGCCTCGTTGTTTTCTATTATGGCGCCGTCGGCGCCCTGGCTGTTGATCGCGTTGCCATGGCCGCCTGAATATGAGATTTGGTTGCCGGAGATAACCGGTGCAATATGCAGCTCAGGCTCCTGCAAAATCATGATTGCGTTATAATAATTGCCGTAATCCACGGGGCCGGTTCCGGTCTGCGTCACCCTGTTGTTTCGGATCACAACGCCTCTTAGGCCCGTACGTCCCCGATACGAATGGAAGTAAATTCCATAGCCTGCGGTTTTCTCAACTGCCAAGTTCTCAACTACAATGTAACTGTCACGGGAGTCGGCTACATTTACGTAAAACCCGGCGACTCTGACGGCCGCTTCCATCCGTTCGTGCCTGGGGTCGCCGTCTCTACTCAACCTGACGAACAGTTTCCCACTCTTCTGGCACCAGGATTCCGGGCCAAGCTGCACCGTTTCCTCTCGACCAAACGGCATCCCCCAGGACTGCTTCGTTTTCGAACAGGTGGATCGTCTGAGACCCCATGGCGGCAGACCCGAGGCAAACACGTTTGCGGCATGATTTTTGAACGGAGCAACGAAGATGCCGCCGGGAAGCCTCTGCCATCCTTGGACGAGGTCGCTGCCATTAAAGACGGGGCGCGAACCTTTTCCGTAGGCCCCAAACGTAACCGGCCTGCGCTCACTGCCGCCGTTCAGCGGCCGCAACATTTCACGCCAAACTCTGTCGCGACGGAAAAGCAGCGAATCCCCGGCCTCGAAACGCGTCGCATTGACCTTCGCCACAGTTCGCCAGGCGGCGGCGGGAGACAGGCCGGAGTTGGCGTCGCTACCGGACGTCGCATCGACATAGTACGTGGCAGCGTACAAGTTGGCCGGCCCCACCAATAGCATGGCGCCTACAAGGACCCCGAACAGCGCGCGCGCAAGCCGCCTGCCTCGCGGCGCCACTACGGGCTCGGTTGCCGAACCGGCCCCTTGCCCCATCATCCCTGATCGCGCCGCCAGTACCCAGCATAGAGTCACCAGCACTCCAATCGGGTATCGCACACCATCGAGCCAACTCTCGTCGAATCCCCTCGCGAGGGCCGGCAGGCAGACCAAAAAAAAGAGCGGCTTCAAATCCCACGCATCCCGCTCACGCCTAAAAAGTCTGCGCCACGGGCTGCAGAACAGGAAAACCCAAAAAACGAGTGCCGGCAGCCCGATCCCGATTGCGATCGACAAATACCCGTTGTGAAGCGGAACGTTCGGGCCTCGGTCCCAAAACGCATCCCAGTTGGTGAAGTAGCGATTGCGGAATATTTCGCCTTCAATGTCGTACCCGTAACCAAGAATCGGACGCTGCCATAGCATCTGAGTTTCAAAGTGCCAGGCTTCAGTCCTTCCGGTAAGCGTCGTTAAATGCCTGGTGACATACTCTCGCCCGGTTGACCCGAGGCTGCCGTATCCACCAACCGCTATGGCCAGAACCAGAACAGACGCCGCAATCCCTTTTGCACCGTACTTCCAGGTTAGGTAGGCCGCCTCTCCGATCGCAATCGCCACAAAGGCCGAACGAGAATCGGCAAGAGCTGCGAGCAGTATCGAGATGATGCTCGTCACTGCGATCGCGAGCCGCACTCTTTTGCCCACCCCTCGCCAAAGATACGTTCCGACAGCGACGGTGACCATCATTAGCTGCCCGATCGCGTTTGGGTCTCCAAAAAGCCCCTGAAACCGTTCCAGTCCGGTCGTATCCCTTGCCCAGCTAACGTCATGCGGCAGCAGTACGGCACCCAGCACCGTCAAACCTACAAGGATTACGCAGCCTAGGTAGAAACGCTCGAACAGCCGGCGAACGTCGTTGCGTTCTTCGACCGTGCTCGCGACGCCAGTCAAGCATACGAACAACAGGACGTTGGGAATCAGCCGGCCGGCCGACACCAAAGGAAGCAGCGAGTACGAAACCGTAATCGCACACCAGGCGTAGTACACTAAAAACAGTCGAAAGGACTTTTGAACCAAAAGGCGAGACCGAAACGCTCTCGGTATCAGAGGTAACGCGATGAGTATCAAAAGCGGATAGCGAATAATCCATCTGGGGTCGGCCGTCTGCGCCTGAGCCGGATGGAGACTGACATACGGAAGCGTTTCCTCGAGTACAATCGCGAACAGTGTCCATTCGGGCCGGGCAAGCGCCACCCGGCAGACAAATATAAGCACGGGGGCTGCTGCCAACGCGCCTAACGCCGCCAGCGCCGCCGTCGCTCCGCGAGTAAAGGCCAGAAGCACGACTACCAGCAGGCCGGCAGCTCCCGCCGCACGAAGCTGCGACGGGCTTCCATAATGGCCCGATCGCTGCCGAACGCCCTCGAATAAAGCCGTTCCGACCGCGCTGCTTTTTGTCATTTGAACCCGGCCCTACAGTCCTATGCTGGTCAAAGCCCCTGTTCGATTGATATTTCGGCGAGCGACGCCGAGCGAAGGGCTTTTGATCGGGCGAAGTCGAGCACGCCTTCGAAAAACGACTCTTCGCGCCCGCCGCCTCGCACCGCGCACAGTCTGTCCAACCCGACCTCGTAGGGATGGCCAGAGGCGATCAGCGGCTTGCCGAGCAGGCAAGTCGCAAGCATCGTATCTCGGTCAAAAACGGGCGCCGACGCGCGACGAAGCAGGAGCAAGGTGCGCGAGACCCCATTGCCGTTGAACTCGGCACTGACGCGCTCCGGACAGGGCAATCGCCGGACGTGATTATCTACCGATTGAACCTTTGCCAGGAAATTACTTTTTGCCAGGGTTTGGTCGGCCTCCGGCCCGTTCCGTTCAAAAGGAAAGATCATCACGGGCTGAAAGTTGACACCGTATCGGTGCTCGATCGTACGGACTGCGTCGCGGCCCCGGCTCATTTCCGCGTCGAGGTCCGCTATTAAGCGGTGATCGACGTGCCGATAAAACCCGTGCCATACGAATCCGGCGCCGAAATCCTTCAAAACCGCGACATATCGGTTGCTCGGCCTTCTCTGGTCCGGGGTCCACGCGAAATCGATGTGGACATTGGGGAGTGCTGACCTCATCCGACCGAGAAAGCGGCGCAGGGCGCATACGTTGAAATAATCAAAATTCGCAGGCCGATCGTCGATCGTGAGGCATATCGGGGGACCTTTCCATCCCGCCTTTTCGAGAGCGAGGTGTGCGGCCGCGAGAGCACCGAGCGACTGCACCCGTACCTCGGGGCGGGCAAGCTCCAAAAGCGCGACGCGGCTGCTCCCGGTCGCAGCCGTGGCGTCCAGAATCAGAGCGCCCGCCCCGAACTTCCTGCCGATGACCAACGGCACCTCGGCGCCGGTGCCGCGTTTGCCCGTAAACAGTAGCTCGAAGCCGCAAGGCACCTGCTCGAACCACGCCGACGCGACGCTTACGTCGTCGCTTTCGTCCTCAAGCAGCCTGCCGACCAACTGGCTTTTCCGCGCTCGGTAGCCGGTCAACGCCGCGGCTGCTCCAACTCGTACAGACCCGTCTATAAGCTCCCAAATTTCACATATTTCGTGACATTCCGAGGACAGCCCGACATAGACTACGGCACCGCGCTCCAGCTGCCATAGAATCGCCCGCGCCGCCTCGTAGGCGAGCGCTCGACTCGTTCCCGACAGAGCAATTAGACCGCCGGTTGCCGCTTCCCGCGCGTCGCACTCCCATCCCTCCAGCGGCTGCACGCGAAAGCCAAGGATGCGTGCAAGATCAATTAATGGGCCCGGGGCTGCTGCCGGGTCAGCGATTAGCAGCCGTCGCGCGTCCATTCGCTTCGGCACCTCGCTTAGAACTCGACGTCTGTTCGAGCCCAAGTTCGACGGCTCTGCGTTCGTTCGAGCCTAGAACCGCATCCAGAAGAGCAGAGCCGCCAGCCCGGCGAAGTAGAAGGATATTCGGAATTACGCAGTGGCCGCCGACGAACCCCGGAAAGTAACGTGTCCTCGGCAGAAACTCGATTTCTTCAAAAAAAGACGTAGCTTCGAAATAGTCACCGTCAATTCGCTCGACATATCGATTGAGCTCCTGTGCGAACGCGATAAGTACGCCGAAGTATGTAGTCTCCGCCAGCTTTGCGAGCTCAAGGGTCTCGACTTTGTTCATAAGCCGAGTGTTAAGTTCAGCCTGCTTGAAGTGGTCCTGGGCCTTCAGCGCCGCGTCACGGCTGGTCGCAGCAACGAATTTCGTATAGCGCTTCAGGTCCGCCACCATGCGCACGTGTTTGCCGCGAACCGGGCTGAACGCCACCTGTGCGCCGGTAGCAACGGCAATCCGCCGCGTCGTACCCGGCGCGACCGTACTGTTGATGATGGTAAGCTCCGGCTGAAATTGCCGGATGTACCCCGCCGCCGCGCTCTCAAACCGTGCCCCGTCATCGTACGGAAGGCATATATGCATGACACCGATCGGTCCCTGGATTTCGATAGGCTCCAGGTCGAGCCGCACAACGGGGCCTGACGTCTCCAAAACCTGAGCCAGAGCGCCACCGACCTCTCCGACACCGACAACCAATGTTTTCTTCATCACTACTCCACCTCTGAGTTGAGTGTATCTGTGGAAGAATTGTTCAAGCCGCGGTACCTAACATCTCGCCTCCCCGGTTGTTGACCATCTCGTTGACGACCGACATGTATGGCCGCGCCTTTTGTTCGGCCTCGAGCTGCTGCAGAACATTAGCGGCTCGCAACTGAAGTTCGCGGCGCAAACGCTCATCCTGGCGCAGGCGGACGATCGCTTCGGCGAGCTCGTCAGATTTTTCCGGGCTAAAATAGGCAATGGAATCGCGGAAATAATACTGGATAGTGGGAAGGCGCGCCGCGACAACCGGAATGCCCAACATCGCGTACTCGAGCAGCTTTTCCGGCAGCATCAGGCGCGTAGCACGGGTGTCGCGGTTAGGCACCAGCCCGAGGCTGGTGCGCGCGAGAACCGCCGGCAGCTCGGCCAACGGAAGCCATCGCTCGGTCATGGTAACGCTTTCCTGCAAGCCGAGTTGGCAAATGAGCCCGCGCACCTCCGGGGCCTGGTCGCCAGAACCGATCAGGAGCAAATGAAGGTCCGGGCATTGTTTTCGCGCTAGCGCGAAAGCCGGCAGCGCAATATCAACGCCGAGCCGCTTTGACATGGTACCGTGCCACGAGACCACGAATTTCTTTGCCAGCGGCTCGAGTAACGCGGGGCGTTTGCTGAGGGCTTTAGCACGGTCGAAGACGTTTCGCTGCGGCAAATTCAGCAGCACACGAATTTTGCGAGCCGGGACTCCGGCTTCCATCAAGCGGTGCCGATGCGGCTCATGGACGGCAAGAACGCGGTGAGCCAGCACCGCACTAAGACGCTCTTCGAGCCGCAGCAATCCCGAGCCGAACCGCGCCCAGCGTCCGGCGAACTTGTCCTCGTAAAGTTCGGGCATCGTGTCGTGAACGTCGAGCAGGAGTTTTGCGCCGCGTATCCGGGGCACAAGCGCGGTGACCACCGCAAGGTCAGGCATCGTGCAAACCACCGCCAGCTCATGGCGCCTTCGAGAGTAAAGGCGAGCAGCGAGCGCCGTAGCTCCGAAAAAGAAACGGGCGTAGCTACGCGCGTAGCTTGCGCGGCTTTTCCCCTGGTAGCGGGCCATCCGAACCGTGTGGACCACAACGTTTGGCTGCGCTTGGTCGTCGTTCTGCCCTGCAACGCAAATGACGTCAACGTGCCATCCAGAAACAGCCAGCGCTTCGGCCTGACGGCGCACCCGCCCATCGGTCGCAAAGTGCGTGTAGGCTATGATTAGCGCGTTTGGCACTGCTCAATCCTCCCGAAGTAAAAGCGCCTATCGAGGCTGGCTGTTTCGAGTACACCGTCAAACGCCGCCGGGCCGTCGATACGTGGCGGGCCCGCTGCCGAAAGTTCCACAGTGCTCAGAGCGCGCCTGCGCCACCAGTCCGCCACCTCGGACGGTAGTGCGTACCAAACCCTGTCGAGCTCCTTTAGATACTTTAGAAACTCCTCATAGACGCCAAGCAGCGGTGGTTCCCCGCAGTAGTCCGGATGGACGAGGCTTAGGATCATCCCTCTGCGGGCCGCTATCCAGCCAGCCTTGTCTGTCCACATCGCGAGCGGGTCGCGACGCAGAACGTGAACAAGGGTGTGGTCCTGAGGCAGCGTGTATGGAAGCTCAACCGTCTGCCCGATAAAAAAAGGGAAAATGGTGCAGGCCCCGCCGCCTTGCGGCTCGAACGGATCGGTATCGGCAAGGCTCGAATCGTGGTCAAAGCCAAGCTCCTCGATCCACTCGAGCCGGCGCAAAGTAGACGGCGCGCGAAAGCCGCAAAGTCCGTGTTCGTGCCCCAGATCGAGGAGCGTCGGGCTTAGCTGCTCAAAGTCGTGCCTGGTGCGGAACAGCGCTCCTCGATGGTCAAGTCCATGTGCGCCAAATTCGAAACCCGCCCGGCGCAGCCGCTCGACCATCGACCAGTCGATCCGATACTGGGCAAGCGGGAGATTCCAAGCCGACCGCAGCCCGTACTTCGCTTCGAGCTCCGCCATCCGTTCGACGTGCGCCATCCCTTGCGCACTGTCAACATCGTGGGTCAAAACTACGCAGCAACGACAACCTGTCGGCCAGAGGCCGATTCTAACCCGCTGCGCGGATGTGCATTGTCCGGACGCAGCGTCGAGCCACTCGGTCAAAAGGTTCAGCACAGTGTCTTCGCAGGGCCAGTTGGGAAATCGCCTTGCCGGCCGCATCCGGACAACCGCTCGGTTGAGGCGATGGCGCACGGGCTTGGGAATGAGATTTTTGAACCGGTAGTAGAAGTGAATCGAGCGGGGCGGGCGCCGTGCCTTTTCAGGAAGATATTCCTCAAAAAGAAATTTGGTTATCTCCGTCCCTGTAAGCAGATTCGCTCCGGCCAGGGCCGCACGCAACTGCTCCGGCAATTTCCAGAAGTCAAAAGGATAGTTGAGAGAACGCCAGCCGGCAGCCGTTCCCAGGCCGCCTCGTGGCCCCCAATCGCGCTTCAGTTCCTCGAGTTTCCTATTCGCCGTCAACGCCATATCGAGTCCATCATCAGCAGGCGCCGTCTTTGATGGCGGCGGATAAAGCTGACTACATCCTGCGGCGCCGTCCTCGGCTGCCACCTCAGGTAGCCTGCCAGGAATCCAGCAAGCAGGCTGAGGCTTCCGATAACAGGCGGCGCCTCAAACAGGTTGGCGGCCGCGCGGGCCAGCATGAACGCGAGCGAGTAACCGACGTTGTAGGCGGCCTGGCCGGTCAAGAAACGACCGCGGATCAATCCGCGAGCGCTTCCCTGCGGCCGATGGTGAAAGGCCCGGACGTGCTGAAGACTGCGGGTCCGATAACCGGCCATCGTGGCGCGAATTTCGTCGAGCGTATCCCAACCAAGTCCGGGGTCGAGGCCACCTATCGCCTCGAAGCACGCAGCCCGGTACATTTTCGCCGCACCGGCAGTGTGAAAAGACGGGATCTTCACCCGCCGCCATCCGCTAGCCGTTGGTTCGAGGATCGTCGGCCCCACGATGCCCAAGTCGGGTTCGCGCTCGAGCTCGAAGAGAAGCTGCTCGGCAAAAGCTGGCCCAAAGCTTACGTCCGCATCGACCCTGAGAATCGCGTGAGCGCTGGACCACACCGGCCGGCTTAAAAAGGGCATAACGACCGACTCACCGCCGGGTTGTCGTGGCCGGCCGTGTGGTAAATGATGAATCTCGATCCAGTCGCAGCAGCTTGCTGCACGGTCGGCAATCGCTGCGGTTTGGTCTGTCGAGCCGTCATCGACGATTATCCAGCGGGCGGGCTTCACGGTCTGTCCCGCCATCGCGTCGATAAGCTGAGGCAGGAAGGTTTCCTCGTCGCGCGCCGGGGTGATCGCGATGTATTTCATTTCGGCCGTCGCGTGGAGCTTGAATAGTTTGTCGCGTTCAGTCGCCATCATGGCGATCGCGGTGTAGTGCATTTCGGCCATATCCTGACGCCTCCCTTCACGCGAAGTAACGATAAACGGACGCGCCAACCAGGCGAGTAACTGTAAGCGGCAGACGGCGCCACACAAACTGGGCGACCCGCGCGGCTTTGCCGGGGAACTCCGGGCTCGCGAACCGGGGCGCCGCCGGGCAGTACGCATAGGGGAGCGGCCGCGCCTGCGCCCCCATCGCTTGCTTGAACCGCCTAAGACCCTGGTTGTGGCGGTCGGTACGGCCAAGATCGAATCTGGCGCAGCTCTTCGCGTAATCCTCCATCAAGCTCCACAGCAGCAGATGGTTCGCGCCGTTCGGCGCCTTGTCGGCACGCGCGTTCCATTTTTGATAAACGGTGTCCTCATGACGCAAAACAACGTCGGCTGCGCAGTCGGCACCGTTGTGCGTTGCGAGCCACACTTCGATTTGGCCGGTTGCGGCAAAGGCGCGATGGACGTTCATGAACCAGGCAAAGGGCTGGGGAGGAACGCCGAGGCGCCGGCGGTTCTCAAGTTGTAACCGATAAAAGCGGCGCAAATGCTCGATGGTCGAACCGTGTTCGACGCAGACTTGAGCCGCGAGTGCGCGGCGGATGGACGTGCGAAAGTCCGGCGCCAGACGGCGTTCAAGCGGCTTTAGACCGCCCTCAAGCTCAACGGTCCATAGTTCGAACGAATCGTTCGTATGCCACGGCGGAGGCAGGCCGACACCCCGGATCTCGACGGTCCCGTGTCCGCTCAAAACAGCCGCAAGGGTTTGCAGTGCCGGTGCGTCTTTGTGCAGTGGCGGAGCGTAGTCAGAAAAAGGGAGAGCCACTATACGGCCGTGAGCCTGAGCAGCCACAAGCGCCGCCGCCGGTTCGTCGCCGTAACGCAATAGCGCGAAGTAAAGTTCCAAGCCGTAGGTGCTCCGCAACGCTTCGAGCCACTGAGGCGAATGGTACAGTGCTGCGCCGCCCAGCGTTTTCAACGCCGACTCCCAGGCTTCCGGAATCACGCCGTTGTGCGTTTCGAGCAGGAACTCGCTAAACGACGAGGCGCTGTCAGGGCCTGCGCTGTGTAAAATTTCCGACGCGTTTTGCTTCATATCTCTAATCCACCAACGGTTGGGCGATTCGCGCACCCTCGGCGCCCACGGCAAGCGGGCCATCAAGCGGCATGGTCGAAGCGGCTGGCTGCGATGTCCCAGTCTTCAGGCCCACGGCTTCGGCCAGGCTTGCAAACTCCAGTGCGAGAAAAACGCCGGTTGCCGGCACGCTCACGGCGAGCGCCGCTGCGACACCGTAAAGGTCGAAACGGAAAACCAGCCATTTGCCGGCCGCTACGGCGAGCAAACAGAACGCCGTCGAACGCAGCGGTGCCCCGAGGCATCGCACAAGTTCGAGTGGCGACATCCGCGCAAGCCGGCAGGCCAGGCCGATTCCGACAAGACTGACGACGCCCTCGGTTAAGCTCATCGCAGCGCTCACCCCGCCAAGTCCAAAGCGAGACGCGATCGAGACCGCCGCAATTATCAGCAGAACGCGAGCCCCGTTAAGGTAAACGTCGAACGACGGGTAGTCGCGAGTATAAAAGACCGAACCCATCCCCACCCGCAGCCCAACCAGTG
Organism: Deltaproteobacteria bacterium; assembly: GCA_021792265.1. GTDB lineage: Bacteria > Desulfobacterota > Binatia > Binatales > Binataceae > JAJYVB01. The sequence goes on from JAJYVB010000014.1 coordinate 12,195, forward strand.
CAAGCCCGAACGCCAAAAGCCGAAGCGGCATCGCAGCGGGCAACCACCGCGGCCCGTAGATGCCTTCGATAACTTCGGGGGCGGCCAACGCCAGGCACGCGGCGACCGGGACCACGATCCGGGCGATCTGCGCAAACAGCCCCCGATAGGCCGCCGCAAGACTCGGGCCGGTGCGCGCAAGGCGGCAGAAGGCAGGCAACGCGACGCGGCCGGCAACCTTATGCATCCGGTCCGGGACAAAGCGGAGCAAGTCCCACGCCATCGCGTAAAAGCCCAATGCCGAACTGCCCAGGATACAGCCGACCAGAACGTAGTCGAGGTTCCCGGCAGTCAGCACAACGACCTTGGCGCAGGCAGCGCTCAGCGAAAAACGCGCAAGCTCGCGAGCGTTTCCCGGTCTGAGCGAGCGCAGCGCCGAGCGTCCGCATGCTACCCAAAGCACAAGGCCATGAAGCGCAAAACGCGCCGCAAGTCCGCCAACCAGACTGCCGACCCCAGCGCCCCAAGCGAGCATGCCAAGGGCAACAACGACGAATCCCAGTTCGGCCACGAAGTCGGCCGCCGCTAGCGCGCCAAAGCGCATTTCCCTGCGCAGCCGGGCGTCAGGTACAGCCGAAAGGCCTTCCAGGACCACCCCCGCGCACATAAGCCGCAGGGCCCACCGCAGCGAGGCAATCCTCAGCCAACGCGCCGCCACCGGAGCGCACAGCCACATTGCGCCAGCCACCGCCACCGTCAGGCCGACGCTCGCCCACAAGGCTGCAGCCTGAACTTGCGGGCTCAGGGTGCGGCGCTGAACCAGCGCGTCTGAAACGCCGAACTGAGCCACGGTGACCGCAAGCAGGCCAAGTACCAGGACGATTTTGAAAAGGCCGAAATCGGAGGGCCCAAGAGCGCGTGCCAGGATTACCATCGCGGAAAATCGCAGCACTTGTATTCCGAACTCGGCGACTACGTTGTAGCGCACACCGCGGGAGAAGCTGCGCCATAGAGCACGCTGCGCGCGATCTTCCGAATGGCCCAAAGACGTACCGGTCGCTAGCTGCGTCATGCGCCGCTTCCCCGCAACAGTGTTGGTACGGTGCGCGCAAGAATCCTCAGGTCCGATCCCAGCGACCAACTTTCGAAGTATTGGAGGTCGAGCTGGACCATGTCGTCGAAGGACAACCGGTTGCGGCCGCTCACCTGCCAAAGACCGGTTATCCCCGGCGCTGACTCAAAGCGCCGCCAATGCCAATCCTTGTAAAGCTGGGTCTCGTAAGGCAGGGCTGGACGCGGCCCAATAAGACTCATTTCGCCCCGAATCACGTTTAGAAGCTGGGGCAACTCGTCCAGACTGTAGCGCCGGAGCCACCGCCCTACCCTCGTCACGCGGCCGTCGCTGACCAGTTTGAAAACCGGCTGGTTATCTCCGGCCGTCACGCGGGCTTCGCGGCCTTCGCGGATCCACTTCTGCACGTAATCGCGATGCTCCTCGTCGCCCGCGCCCGATCTCATGGTTCTGAACTTGAGCATTTCGAATTCACGATCGTGGCGCCCGACCCGGACTTGGCGAAACAAAACAGGGGGCCCGTCGTCAAGTAGAATAGCCAGTGCACAGACAAGCATTAGCGGTGCGGTAGCAACTAAAAGCATACTTGCAAGACATAGGTCGAAGATGCGCTTGACGATATAATTCAGTCCTTCGATCTTCGAACCGTTGGGGCCGATAAGTGGAACGTCGCCCAGCATCTCAACCCGAAGCCTGCGGGCCGGCGACTGCGCCAGCCAGGGCGCGAGCCACCATCCGGTGCGCAAACGTTCGCAGATTTCGACGAGCGCCGCCTGCTGCTCGGGTTCGGTGGCCGCGATCGCGGCCTCCAGGCCGGCGTGCTGCCGTGCGATGTCAGGAAGGCTCTCGTTGGCGCCGAACACCTGGAGGCCACGGTAGCGTTCGCCGCCTGCGCCGGGCTCAAAAAAGCCGATCAGTTCGTAATAGGTTAGCTGGTCCAGGACTTGGTCGGCCAAAAGGCGAGCGAGTTCGTTGAAGCCCACGATGAGCAGCGGAATCGCGACTCCCGGGCTGTTGTAAGCGGCCTGCAACAACACCCGTAAAATTTTTCTCAACGCGATTACGAGCGGGACTGTCAGCAGGCAGCCCAGCGTGACCATTAACCGCGAAAAGTCCAAATGGGAGAGGAAGACAGCGATGAGCGTGAATATCGACGCACAGGTACTGGCCTTGAGCAAAGCAGCCGTTTGCGGCCAACCTCCGCCGCGAATCCGGTAAAGGTCAAAGTGCCTGAAAGAAGCGAGCCAGATCGTGACCAACACGAGGACGCCGAGCGCGAGCGCCGACGGCTTGGCGTGCCATAGCCGGGCCGCCATCGCGTGCGACGGGTCATGAAGGCTCAGGGCGAAGGAAAAGGCACCGGCCACGGCCAGGGTGTCAAACACCACGAACAGCGCCTTTTGTCGCCGTTGCTCTTGCGCTAACACTTGTCGCTTGCCTCTCTCCTGCTTTCCGAAAACTAGCGGTGGGAGGAGCGCCCGGCTCAGCGAGCGGTGCGCTGCAAAGCGCGCCGCAGCTCAAGTCCAACAAGCTCGACCTGGCTGTCGGTCAGATGAGGATGCATCGGCAGCGACAGGATGTTGCGCGCCCACCGCTCACTTTCGGGAAAACTTCCCTCGCAATATCCCAGGTCCATACAGGCCGGCTGCATGTGCAGCGGCAATGGGTAATGCACTCCGGTTGCGATCCCTGCACGTTCGAGTTCCGCGCGAACGCCGTCGCGATTTCCGAGCCGCGTGACGAACAGATGATAGGCCGAGCGCCGGTCGCCGGGTTCGAAGGGCAGGACCACCGGATCGTCTGCGAGCAAGCTGCGGTAAGAATCCGCTATGCGCCGGCGTGACCGATTCCAGTTATCCAGAAGCGGAAGCTTGGCCATCAGGACGGCGGCCTGAAGCGCGTCCAGACGGGAGTTGAAACCCAGCGCAGCGTGTTCGTAATGGTTGACCCGGCCGTGGTCGCGAAGCCGCGCGATGCGCTCGGCGAGTTCCTCGTCGTTTGTCGCCACAGCGCCGCCGTCGCCCCACGCTCCAAGATTTTTACCCGGATAAAAACTGAACGCAGCAGCGTCAGCCCAGGAGCCTGCCTTGCGCCAGTTCCCACAGTGGTCACGAAACACGGCGCCGTGTGACTGACAGGCGTCTTCCACAAACCAAAGCCCGTACGAGCGAGCGATTTCCGCAAGCCGCTCGACCGGAGCCGGCAGCCCGTACAAATCTACGGCGACCACGGCGGCGGGACCGCGCGGAGTCATGAAGCGGCCCGAAGCCAGATAGTCGGCGACAGCGTCGCAATCGATGATGCCGGTAAGAGGGTCAACGTCGGCGAAAACCGGACGAGCTCCGGTCTGCCCGATCGCCGCCACGGTGGCAATGAAGGTAAGCGGGGTGGTGATAACTTCGCATCCTGGCCCTACGCCCAGGGCCATTAGCGCAAGCCGCAAAGCGTCGGTTCCGCTGCCCACGCCCACCACGCGGCGCACTCCGAGATAGTTGGCAAACGCATTTTCAAAATTCACCACCAACGGCCCGCCGACATACGCGGTTTTCTCGTGGAGACGGGCCAGCAGGGCGCTAATCTGCGCCTCGATCTCACGGTTCTGAGCGCCCAGATCAACCATCGGTACCTTCATGACTGAACCTCGACTTGTGATTCCTCGGGCCCAAGCACGCGGGAAACGCGCGCCGGATTGCCCATCGCGACCGCGCCGCCGGGTATGTCGCGGGTCACCACCGCGCCGGCGCCAACCAGCGCGCCCGCGCCTATCGTGACGCCGCATAGGATGACGGAGCCGCTTCCGATCGAAGCGCCGCGGCAGACGCGGGTCCGCTCGAGCTGCCAGTCGCTTTGTGCCTTCGCCGAGCCGTCGCGATTGGTGGCGCGCGGAAAGCGGTCGTTGATGAAGACGACGGAGTGGCCGACGAAAACTTCGTCCTCGATTTCCACGCCTTCGCAGATAAAGCTGTGACTCGAGATTTTACAGCGCTGGCCGATTCGGGCGTCACGCTGAACCTCGACGAATGCTCCGACCCGCGTCTCGTCGCCGATTTCGCAGCCGTAAAGATTCACGAACGGGGCAAGCTTGACGCCGCGGCCCAGCTTGACGTCGTCCGCCACGCAAACCATGGCCTCGGGCCATACGTTACGCATCGCTCAAATCCTCGGTATTTCGACCGGAACCGGAATTCCGCCGCGTCTTAGCGACGACTGCGCAGCCTCCAGCACGCTCACCACTCGAAGCCCGTTGAGGCCGTCCGTACGCGGAACAGCGCGCCTGCGTACGCAGTCGATAAAGTGCTGGCATTCGAGGCTGAGCGGCTCCCATTCCTCGACACGGGGGATTCGGATGTCGCCCTGGCGGTATGCAAACTGGAAGTCGTCGTAGACATCGCGGTAGCTGTCGATGCTCACACCCTTGTCGTACAGGCGAATCTTGTCCGAGGCTGCCGTATCGTCGTAAACGAGCATCTGGCGTGAACCGACGATCGTCGTGCGCCTGACTTTGTTCGGATCGAGCCAGCTTGCGTGAATAAACGCGACGAGGCCGCAGCCGAAATCCATGGTCAACATAGCCACGTCCTCGACATCGGGCCGATAGTGAGCGCGGCCCTGGCAACTTACGGTTTGCGGAACCTGGCCGAGCAGGAAGAGCGCGATCGAGACGTCGTGGGTGGCAAGATCCCAGGCGACGTTCACGTCCTGCTGAAAAAGTCCGAGATTGGCGCGCACAGAGCTCAGGTAGAACACTTCGCCCAACTCGCCGTCGGCGATTAGCGCCTGAGCCTTGAGCACGGGAGCGCTGTATTCGAAGGTGTGACCTACCATCAGAACCTGGCCCTTGCGACGCGCCAGTTCGACCAGCTCGGCAGCCTGGCGCACGGAAGTCGCGAGCGGTTTCTCGACCAGCACCGATTTGCCTGCTTCCAGGACCTGGCGGGCGATCGGGTAGTGCGTGCTCACCGGCGTCGCCACGATCACACCCTCGATTTCAGAGTCATCGAGTACCTGCTCCAGGCAGCCGGCCGTTTCGACGTTAGGGTAAAGCGACGCCGCACGAGCGCGGCGTAACGGATCGTAGTCACACACCGCGAGCCGGCTGGCCGCCTGAAGGGCGACAAGATTTCTTACCCAGTTAGGTCCCCAGTAGCCGAGTCCCACGACGGCGATTCCGCTCAGCCGCCTGGCAGTTGTCTCCCGTGGGGCTCGGGTCGCGCGGAGCGCGCGCCCTTCGAACAAACCGGTCGCTGACACCGTTACTCCCATGGCCGTGTGATTCTCCATCGGTTATTGCGCTTTCGAGTCGTCGCGCGGTTTAGAATTACGCCGAGCGGTGGCCGGTCAGCGGCGCGCAAAGCGGCACACGTACTGGCCAGATGCTCTCGCCTGGTGCGGTCCGCTCGCACGACCAGGATTACCGGCTCCTTGGGCTCGACCAGGCAGAGCATCCTGGCGTCCAAACGCACCACGCCAAGGTCAATCAATGTCGCCGCGAAACTTGAGGCGACTTTTCTGAAATCGTCCACGGCTCGCGCAAGATTGCGCTCCGCACCGCGAAAACTGAGACATGCGATCCCGCTCTGAGACGATCTTGCTTGCCATGCGGCATTGTCCAGATTCATGGGTTCAAGCACGGGCCCGAGACTGTGATCGAAAATCCGGCCAAGCCCTGGGCGGAGCAGATTGGCGTCGACCAGCAAGGTCGCAACCTTGAGTCTTCCACCCAGGTCAGCGGCAATGGCTGCCGCGACGCTTGAGGCCCCGTCGCCCGGACTGCACCCCACCACGGCAAGACGAACCGGTCCTTCGGTTACGGCCAGCGGCGCAATACGCTCGGTAATCGACTGAACCTGGGCGCTGCGCGCGAGGTGCTCGACAACCGCAAGACCGGGCGACAGAAGGGTCGCGTCAACCGGGCTGTTCGCCACGTCTGCGTCAGCCGCTCGAGGGCCAGCGGAAGAGTCAGCCGTCTCCTCCGCCGTGCCGTTCAGGCGCGAGACAACACGCAAGTACTTGCACGATTGAACAATGCGGCCCACTTTTGCTCCTGCGCCGCCGTTGCTACGGACACGGGCGGCATACCGACGCGTTCGCTAGAAAGACTTCGTCAACGCCCCGAATTTGCGAATCGGCGCTGGCAAGATAACTCCCTCACGCGGCGCTTCCGTAATAACTTTTCGCAAGCTTCAGCAACGCGTCGCCGCAGCGGGCGACGACCCAGCGCGGCGGCCGCAACGCGACTTGCCGCCACTCCCTAGTAGGATGTTGACAAACAAGAGATTTCGACGCGGCAGGGAGATTGGGGTTCAACACCCTGCCCAGAAACCGGCTTCGTGCTTTTAGCTCTCTCCCTGGGGGAGAGACTACGGCGAGGGAGGCAGGTCGGTGAAAAGGCTTTTTCACCAAGCTGCCAGGCTCAGCCGCCACCTCGCGGCCTTGTTGACCCGCACTCCCCCGCCTGCCGCTGCTCACGCCGGACGGCAGCCCATTTCCTGGGGCTGCGCCGCCATCCGAAGGGCTGCCCGTCGGACCTTTGCTGCTATGGGCAGTAGGGGGTGCCTCAATCCCAGACTTGGTGCGGGCGCGTATCGCGTGATTGTGCCGGAGGGTCGACGCCGACCGGGGGGACGCGGTCAGCGTCGACTTTCTACCAGCCTCTCTCGAGGCGGGTTCCGGCGAACTCAAATTATTCGGCTTTATGTCCGAGCCATGCAGGGTTGAGTTCGGCCGCCTTGCGCTTGATCTAACGCCAGGCCGGGCCGCCAACTGTCCTGCCGCGCTTTCAACCTTAGGAAGTGCCTCAAGCAGCGTTTGACGGAGAGTCCGCAGATTTTCGAGCTGCCCGACCAGTCCTTCAAGCGGCTGCACGACCACGTTTTTCACCTGCCGCAATCTTGTTTGGCCGGCGTGGATTCGAGGCCCTCCGACCACCACGACGCACAGCAGAGCAATTCCAGCCGTGCTCGCGATGGCCAACGCCCATCGGCTGCCTGACACGGCGCGAGAAATCCGCTCCCCTCCCGGCCCCGTGGCGAAACCAGGCGCTATCCCAGCGCCTGCTGCCTCACCGTTATCTAGCCGTTTGCCAAGTTTCACTTCGGCGAGTGTCTGCTGGGCGTGAGAGAGGCGAACCTTGCGAGCTCCCTCCGAGTAGGCGGCCAGCATCGCGTTATGGCAGAGCAGGTTTATCCGGCGCGGCACTCCCTCGCTTGCTTCAAGCAGGCCTGCCAGCGGACGGCGGAAAAAAACCCGCCTGATACTGCCGCCGCGCTGACGTAGCAATTGGTCCACGTACTCCAGCCGCTCGCTTCGGTCGAGCGCGCTCAGTCCCGCCCGGGCACCGATCCGTTCGTTCAAAGATCGAAAGCGCGGAGATAGAAGGCGCATCTCGAGCGAGTGGTCGCCCACAAGAATTAGCTGAAAACGCTTCTCGTCGGCTCGATCGTAATTTGCGAGCAGACGCAGCCGTTCCAGCGAGTCGTCCGGCAACTCCTGGGCGTCGTCGATGACGAGCGCGAGTCGATGACCGGGCGGAACCGATGCTAAAGCGCGGCCAAGGGTTTCCTGGCATTCTGCCGCGCCGGCCGATCCGCACTCGATTCCAAGCTGGCGAACCGCATCCTCCAGCAGGGGGCCGAAGCCAATCGCCGGATTAACGATCAACGCCGCGCGAACGGTGTCGTACTTTTCCGACAGCAGCCGGTGCACGAGCGTGGTTTTTCCCACACCGGTTTCGCAGGTAAAAAGCGTGAAGCCGCTGGGCTCGTGCAATAGCCCCCACCTGAGAGCGGCTAGAGCTTCTCGATACCCGCGCCCCATGTAAAGCGTCTTGAGCGCAGGCGTAAATTGAAATGGAGGCCCGTCGAGGCCGAAGTGCTGGTAATACACGGCGTTACACCCCGTGATCATCTAGAACTGCCACAACCCTTAGCTCACGGTCCGCCCGGCGAATCGCCGCCGCGCTGTTAACGCATGGGTCGAGCTCCTCTTCCCGCCAAGCGGCAAAAACTCCTGCGAGAAGTCCGAGGAGCAGCCCGGCCGCCAGATTCAGCATCAGTTTCGGGTACGAGGGTTCGAGCGGCTTGAGCGGAGCCTGAACGACGCTCACGTTGAGAATATGGTTGACATTGAGGCCGCCGGCGGCGCGCGCCTCTTCAGCCTTGCGGAGGTACGAAAGATAAGCTTCGCGCCGGGTCGCCACCTCCTGCTGCAATCGCTGCACTACCACCGCCGCCGCACCGAGCGAATTAAGGCGGCTGCGGTCCCCAGCAATTTCGGTCAGAAGCGCCGCCAGGCTGGCCTTCAGGCTCGCGTCGGTCGTCTGCGTCTGGTCAAGTTCCGAGTCGAGCGTCACCCATACCGGGTTTAGACCCTCGCGGCGCTGCTTCACCTCGAGACGGTTCTCGCTGTTGAGAATCTTCATCGCCGCGTTGAGCTTGGCCTCAACTTCCTGTACGCGCCGGCTCGACGGTTGGTATCGCGTCAGCAACTCGGCGCGCTGGGCTTCAAGTTGAAGCACTTGCGGCTTGAGTTGTTGGAGGGCGAGGTTCTGAACGACGTCGGTCTGTTTAGCTATTTGTTGCGGCGTCCGCCTAAGTTCACCCGTCAGCGCAGCGATTTTCTGCTCGACCCCGGCAAGTTGTGCCTGCTCGCGGCTGCGCTCAAGCTCGAGCGCCGAAAGCCGCTTGACGAGCGCTTGTTGTTGCGAGCCGACGTCGGTGACACCGTTCTGAGTCTCATAGTCGCGCAGCCGGTCTTCGCTCGCGTAGAGCTGCCGCCGCAAAAGCTCCGCCTGTTCCATGAAGAAGCGGCGCGCCTGCGGGTCCTCCGACAGGCTCGCGTGGTAGAGGAGATATTGCTTCAGCAGTTCATCCAGAAAGAGCTTGCTGAACCCGGCGTCATGAGCCCAGAAGCCAATCTCGATAACATGGGAGCGCCGGATAGAGGCCGACCATAGCCGATCGTGTAGCTTGAGCACCCGCTGCTGTTCGGGCGTGAGTCTCGGTGTACGGTGCAGGGTCTCGTATGCGAACTCCGGCAAGGTCATACCAAGCTTCAGTCCCGAAAACAGACGCCCCAACCACATCCGCCTGACCGCCTGGTGAGGCAGATGGCCAACCGTCTGTTCGAGAAGGAACAGGCTTGTCAGTATCTCGCGCTCCGAGTTCAAGTCCTGTTCTGTTACCGGATTTGCGACAACCTGAGGCTGGCTCGTCTGGCCCGCTTGTAACTGGGGCGAGAGCAAAAGCTGGGCGCGGTCGTTCTGCACCAGGATTTCGGCGGTCGCTTCGTACCATGGCGGCCACGCAAGCGTCGCGACAAGCACGGCAAGGAAGATCAACGCGCCAACCTCAAGCAGCACCGTGCGGCGGCGCTTAAGAAGGTCAAGCCACTCGCGCCAGTCCAGGCCGCCGATCAGGAAAGCTGTTTGGTTCGATTGTTGTCCGGCCTCCATCGTCACTCCTCGGCGCTACGGCGCAGGCAACGCTATGTACGGCTCGGGCTGTACGGGCAGCAGGCCCTGGATGTACTGCTTCACGAAGAGATCGACGTGCGCGATCGTGCTTGAAGGAACGTAAACGATGTCGAGGGGGGCCAGATGGGCGTCCTCTTCACCGTTGTGGTCCGGGTCGGTAATCGCCTTGGCGAGGTCCAGCCGCTCGCCGGCTGCCTGGCCACAAGCGTCGCGCCTGATCAGGATCACACTCGCTCTGTCGGAGTTGTCGGTAAAACCTCCGGCGTCAGCCACCGCCTGCAGGGCCGTCATCCCGGGCTGCAATGCGAACGAGCCCGGATGCGGGACCTGGCCCGCCACGTAAATCCTGCGGCCCGGCATACTTTTGACGTGAACCGTGATCGTTGGCGACCTGAGTTCGCGCGAATACGCCTGCTCAAGATTTTGCGCCAACTGGTCCGGCGTGAGCCCGGCGGCCTGCACGCTCCCGACGAGTTGGAGCGTTATCTGTCCATCCGGCCGCACCACGACGTCTTCGTTGAACTCGGGGTCCAAGTAAAAGTTGACCAACAGATCGTCGCCAGGCTGGATACGATAGGATTGCGGCTGCGCGGCTGCCTGCTCGATCATCTGATTAGCACTGCATTCAGTGGGACTCAGGGTTCCAGACCCGGAACCGGCAGAGTCACCGCGCTCCGAAGCGCGGTTCGCTGAACATCCAGCCACGGCGCACAGCACAACTAGCGCTGCAACAGCGCGTGGCACCACTGACGTCAAACCGCCGTGGTCCCGTACTCCCCCGCTTTGTTGCGATTGACTCCCGAAACGCACCGGGCGTCATGAGCGCAACCTTGGTGCCAGCCGGCCGAACCTTGAGTTTGCAACGATTTTGGTGAAGTGAGCCCGAGCGAATTCCAGTATTTACAAGAACCGCACTGTAAAAGTTACAAAATAGGCCAAGCGAAAAAGTGCGCTGCATGATTTCGCTCGGCGGTTACGAAGGACAGCCCTGAAACGCGTTGCGGCCGGAAGTTGCGCCGCACGATTAAGGGATCCGGGCCAGGTCGCCCGCTCCATCATTTGCCTCTGGCGCTCAGATTTTCCAGGTCCCTGATTATCAGATTGAGCGCTGCTAACGCAGCGTGGGCAGAGCCACGGTCGCACGTCATCTGTTTTCGAACCTCGCGGCCAGGATGAATAAGGTTTCTGAATTCCTTGGCAAGGCGCGCCTGTGCTGCAGTCTCGACAGTGATGTCGGCAAGTTCATGTGCAACTTCGATGTAATCAGCCAGGCGCCGGTTCTCCGGACGCGCCGAATCGACCCCAACCCGCGCCCTCATCACCGCAGACTGCCGCTCGACCTCGCCGTGCCGCGTAACAGACCACAGCAGCAGCGCTTCGACCGTCGCCCCGGCCAGCACGGCTGCAGCTTTCCACTGGCCGTTATTGGGCGCCGCTTCGCTCGATGAAACGTCCAGCCGTATGCTCATGCGAAGCTCCGCATCGTCAATGAATTCCAAGCTGGCGGTCGAGGCTTCCATGCCCTCGTCGGGACAGTTCCGGAGGAGTAACCAAATTTTCGTCAGCGCATTCCGCTTTCTAACAGCGGGCCCGTCCCAACCTCCGGTCGCGGGAATCGCGCCCCGTTCCAGCCGCCTTGCTAGATGTGTGAGGCCGGCGACGGCCCATACGAAGTCGCGGTAGTCCCTTCGTGATAATTTGCATTGCGCGAATGTTCGCCATATTCTTGCGACTTTTGCAAAAATCGAAAGCTGCCGAAAGCGTGTCTCCTTGCAGACTGCAGAATAATGCCCGAAATTCATGGCTTTTTCGCAGGTGAAATGCTCGAAGATGCTTATATTTGAACTGGCACGGTATTCGCTGAAGCTAGGTTCGGCCTCGATCAAAACCCCTTCTGTGGAGTTTCGAGACCGACGCAAGGGAGGTGGGTTAATGATGCTGTTTCCATCGTTCA
>JAJYVB010000246.1 GCA_021792265.1 Deltaproteobacteria bacterium
CCACCCCCTCCTCCACATCATCCACCGCCCAGCCTAAAATGCGATCCCTAAACACAAAAAATTCACAAACTCTCAGAATGACAGAAGCGCGTTTCCCCTTGTCATCTCTGAGCGCAGGCTGCCGAAGCGAAGAATCCCATGCCAGTAACGACGCCATAAACTTATTTGCGGGACGCCACATTAGCCGCTCGGCGCACGGCAGTTGGTTTCTGCCCTTAACAGAAGCGACGGCTGTAAGGAAACTCCTGCCCGCTTGCGCCATATGCTTAGGCGCAATAGGATCACTTAATTAGTCGGGTAAATCCTCTTTGCCCGCGGCCGGTTTTGATCCTTAGGTTGGGCAGGAGCGGCTCCCGATTTCGCAAAGGGCTGGAAAAACCGCGGCTCGAACTGCAAGAGCTGGCGGCAAACAGGTCGGAATTTTCCAAGGAGGTAGAAGCAATGGGCCTTCATATCGGTGACACAGCGCCGGATTTCACCCAGGAATCGACTGAGGGAACGATCCATTTTCATCAATGGATAGGCGACAAATGGGCGGTGCTCTTTTCGCATCCGAAGGACTTTACCCCAGTGTGCACCACCGAACTCGGCCGAGTGGCAAAGCTCAAACCGGAGTTCGACAAGCGCAACTGCAAGGTGATCGGTCTCAGCGTTGACGACGTTGCGTCGCATCGCAGGTGGGTTGGAGACATCGAGGAGACCCAGGGCGTGCGCATGAACTTTCCCGTGCTCGGCGACGCCGATCGCAAGGTTTCGCACCTGTACGACATGATTCATCCCAACGCCAGCGACACGCTCACCGTACGTTCGGTCTACGTGATCGACTCGAACAAGAAAGTGCGCTTGATGATCACCTATCCGGCGAGCACCGGCCGCAATTTCGACGAGATTCTGCGCGCGGTCGATTCGCTGCAGCTTACCGACCGATACACGGTCGCCACGCCCGTCGACTGGAAGCAAGGCGATGACGTTATCATCGCTCCGTCGATCACCGATCCGAAGGTACTCAAGGAGAAATTTCCCAAGGGCTACCGGGAACTTCGGCCCTACCTGCGCTTGACACCGCAACCGGGCAAGTAGCGGCGTCTTGCGATAGCGCGAGCGCTGCGGTTCCCAACCGCGACGCTCGCGCCAAGTCGTCGGCTCAGGGTGCCGTCGCCGCGACGTCTCGCGGCTTTCCGGATTTTTTGACGGCCCGCCGAACGACGGCAGTGAGCGTTACTTGCTGGGGCGAGTTGGCGGCGTTGTCGAAAATCTGCAACCTGCCGGTCTGAGTTCCGGGCACACCCGGCAGAAGCTTGATCGTCACGCGGCAAGACGCGCCGCGGTCGAGCGTTCCTGCACATTGGTCTGATGCGACCTCAAAGGCGCCGCTGGCGATCACGCCGGAGATATTCACCACCTGTGCTCGTCGCCCTCGGGGATTTATCACGGTCACAGTACGCATGTTGCCGACGAAACTGCTGTTGGCAAGGAGGCGCCCGCGGAACCTCAGATGGAGCGGCTTTATCTTGAGCTTTACGGCTAGCGGTGTCGGGCTTGCGGACGGGCTTGCCGAAGCAGTCGGCGTTGGGCTCGGCACGGGAGTTGGCGTTGCACTTGGCGCTGGATTTGGTCCGGCATTAAGCGCCCACACGCCACGGCCGTGCGTGGCAGCGTAAAGGACGTTATGGTTTTCGGCCAGATCATAGACCGGCGCCAAAGGGAGGCTCTGCGGCGCGAGCGGTTCCCAAGAAGCGCCGGCGTCGGTTGTGACCAGGACTCCAACGTCGGTGGCGGCGTAGAAGGTTGACGGCGGCGCGTTCTGGTCGAAGATCGCTTTGTTGGCCGGAATGTTGGGGAAGCCGGATTCGGTACCGCTTATATCGCTCCAGGAACTGCCCGAATCCGAAGAGAGGAAGAGATGGCGTCCGCCGCCGCTGAATCCGGACACGCTCACGAGCAAGGTTGCGGGATCCAGCGGCGAAACCGCAACTGAAGTGATCGGCACACCGCGCGGAAGGCCCGCGTCAATTTCTGTGAAACGAGGCCGCTCAGAGGCCGAATCCGACGACATCCAGAGCTTGGGACCGATCGTTCCGTTGGAGCCCGTGGCAACATAGATTACGTCGCTGTCGCCGGGTGCGATTTCGATATCGGTAATCTCGCAAAGCCCGGTGATGCATCCCCCGGTCAGGTCGCCGCTTATGGCGCTCCAGTGAGGAGTGTTGCCGGAGGCGCCGTTGCACCGCAGTTTCGGGCTTGTTACGCACGATTCCCACACCCTGTCCGTACCGAAGAGGATCCGTCCGGGATTGCGCGGGTCTTCGCGAAACGGCGCGTAGGGCTGGAGCGGGTCGGATGTTTCGGGCGCTATCGGAACGAAGCTGTAGAGTAGGCCCCCGTTGGTCGAAATGTTCAGGCTTGGTGCACCGGCAACACTTACCTGCTGATCGAATAGCGTTGAGGGAGCGGCCTGGTCAATCGCGACGAAGCCGCCGTCGCCGTCGTCCCCGTGGCGCCATAGCGTGCCGCTGCTGAAGATATCGGTGCCATTGTCTTGCGTCCCGCCAATCAGTGTCGGCGACGGGGCGCCGCTGGCTGCGATCGCCTGGAACTGGGTTATCCCCAGGCTGTCGTTTGGACTCGCGTCCCAGGTGGCTCCGCCGTCACTCGATGCGAACAGGCCGCCGTCGCTCCCCGACAGTATCAAGCCGGAATTGCTCGCGAGAGCGTGAAAATCGACATGAGTTCCCGCGCCGGTGTAACTGAAGCTTTGGCCGCCGTCGGTTGACTTATAAAGCGCCGTGAGACCGAGGTAGAGCGTGCTGTCGCTTGCATCGGCGCCGTCCGCGAGCAAAGTAAGGTTGTAGAACTCCTGGCCCTCCTGCAGGCATCCGCCCAGCGTAGGCAGTTCACCGCCCTGGATGAAGCTTTGCCCGCCGTCGGTCGAACGGTACACGGCGTCGAAACTGTTGGGGCCCGGCGCTCGCGCAGCGTAAAGGACCGCGCCGTCGAGCGAGATAGCCAGCGCGATACGGGTTGCTCCGGCGGGAAAGCTGCCGAGGGCGCTCCAGCTCGTGCCGCCGTCGGTGGATTTGTACAAGCCGCCAGTTGGAGCGTCGCCCGCAATACCTGCGTATACCGTTTGCGGGCTTTGCGGGTCGATGATGACGCCCGTGGGTGAACCGGCTTCGAGCGTAGCGGCCGGCAGACCGCCATTGCCCGAAAGCATCCGCCACGCACTCCCGCCGTCGGTTGACTTGAACAAAGCCGGGGAAAGTCCTCCTGCCGGGAAACATTCCTCCGCCGAGCCGTTGATTGCCGCTGGCCGTGCTGCTGCATAGACAATGTCCTTGCCGTCAGGGCCACCGGACGGCCATACGGCAAGTGCGCCGATCGAGAGCCGGTCGAAAACGTCGGCGCCGAGGAGTTGCCAGTTTTGACCGCCGTCGACTGACTTGAGGAACCCGACGCCGTGTTCGCTATCGCACGAGCCGTTGGCTTCGCCACTTCCCGCGTAGATTACGTCAGCATCAGTTTTGGCGCCGGGTATTACAGCAAGCGACCCTATCGCCAGCGAGGCTTGATGGTCGGTGAGCGGAACAAACCTCCGGGCGCCATCGACGCTCTTCCAAATGCCGCCGTCTGCCGCGCCCAGGTAAACTATTGAGGGCGAGGCACCGAAGGCGATCGCGCTAACCCTTCCGCTCACCTCGATTCGCGAGGGCGGATCGCAATAGGCGTCAGCACCGATGCCTTCTCCGTCACTAATCGGCTGAGGTCCGAGAAACCACCACTGCGCGCCAGGATTTAGTTCGAGTCGTGCGGGAGGCTCTGCGGCGAGCCGCGCAAGCGCTCGAAGCCGCGCATGGACTGGAATTCCCTTGGGAAGCGCCACGCGCAGGTGTTCGACGCGTCGTCCGATTTGCAGCGCGTCAGATTTTCTCAGGATGCGCTCGGCCGCAAGTTGCGCGCGCGACCGTGAACCGGCCGCGGGAGTTTGAAACAGAAGTGCCGACGCTACCGCAAGCACGGCAGCACCGCATAAGGACAGTCCTGTGCGGTCGCGCTTAAACAAGCGCGTCCCCCCTTTCGATCCACTTGCCAGGATTTTCCGAGCCGGGCTTAGGACGACGATACTTACGCGTTATCCTTCAACGCGCGTTCATCGCGACCCTCACCGCGGACTGTTCACCATGGCCGACATCGACCCTAGTGCGGTAATCCTGCCGAACTTCGCCTAGAGCCAGTGCAAACATCAAACCATCTCGAAATTGTCGCCAACTGCGACGGAAGGTCCCGTCCCCGTTGCATTTCCGGAACTGAGCCGCGGTCGTTACGCCGTCGATTCGCCAGTCAGGGGGGCCTTACTTGGACCCTGTCGCGATGTGGAACTTACGTCTGACTCTCACGGGAACGTCTCGAAGCAATACCCGCGACAGTGAGTGCTCGGTGCTAGGACATGGGTCGGATGGCATCATCGGCAGGCCGGCAAACTTGCCTGCCGGACATGGCTTGAACTGCGGTTGGCGCTCGACCATCATTCAGAGTTGGCGATGGGACGGTTGGCGGTCGCGGCAGGGTTGGTCCTTATCGTGGGGCTCGGCGGATGTTCGAGCCACAAGAATGACCCCGGCCAGCAGTATGCGGACGCGCTGATGCGCGGCAACGCGGCGCAGGCGAGCTCGATCTGGCTGCATATGACACCCAAAGAGCGCCTCCAGTTCCAGCGCGGCCAAGGCGCGAAAGCGGCGGCTTCCCGAGCAGAGTTGAAGGCCGCCCTGCAGAAACAGCTCTCAGCCGGAGAAGGCGGCAACGTCGGAGAAGGCGGCAACATCGAGGATGTGATGCCCGACCTTGGCGGCGGAAGCCTGAGAGACCTGCCCGCTTACTCTAACCCGACGAACGCGCCGGTTCCCGACGGTGCCCATTAG
>JAJYVB010000015.1 GCA_021792265.1 Deltaproteobacteria bacterium
CCGCACCAAGAAGATCGACGTTCAGGAGTTGAAAGACGACGCCAAGCGCGAGGGCATGTCGGGCATCTCGACCCGCTTCATCATGAAGGCGCTCGACAACGCGCTTTCCGACAACGTTTTCGGCAACTGTATCAACCCGATCAATGTGCGCGAGGCGCTTGTCCAGATGACCAAGGAGGCCGATCTTTCGGACGACACCCGCAAACAGTACCTCGAGTTTCTGCAGGATACGCTCCACAAGGAGTATCTGGAGCACCTCGAGAAGGAGATCACGCGCGCCTTCGTTTACTCTTACCAGGAGCAGGCCGAGGCCCTGTTCCAGAACTACCTCGACCACGCGGAAGCTTACGTCAACCGCACCAAGGTGCGTGATCGCAACACCAAGGAGGAACTGTCGCCCGACGAAGGGTTCCTCAAGTCGATCGAGGAGCAGATCGCGATCATCGGTTCGGCCGCCGACGGCTTCCGCCAGGAGGTTATCGCTTACCTGTGGGCGTCGTCGCGCCGCGGCGAGCACGTCAGCTACAAGAGCTACGAGCCGCTCAAGGAGGCGATCGAGAAGAAGCTGATGAGTTCGGTGCGCGACATCTCGCGCATCATCACCAAGGCGCGCACCCGCGACGAGGAGCAGTCCGACAAGTACAACGCCATGGTGAAGAACCTGCTCGAAAACGGCTACTGCAACTCGTGCGTTGACGTGGTGCTGAAGTACGCGGCCAACAACCTGTGGAAGGATTGATATGGTAGGGGGCCGACCGTGCGGGTAAAGAACGTTAACGCCACCGCTTACAACACTTGCAGGTGTGGTTCTTGGCTTGGCCACTGGCAAAAATTTAGTGGCCAAGCCCTAGGTATCACGACCTGTGCGGAGGAAACCTGTCAGGAATGGGCTGAAGTTGGAGCCCATGTGCAAAAGGAAAATTTTGCGGACCGAGCATGGTATATCGCTCTGCTTTGCAACAGGCACAATGCGCAGCGCGGGGGTTCTCTAGACCTGGACAACGATGTGAAGCTCGTATCGGCCAACGTTGCGCTGACCTGCGGGTCTTAACCCCTCTCCCTGACCAGGGAGAGGAGGGCGAGCGCTTCGGCGCTCGCCGGGTGAGGGTGCCCTGAACAGTACCGCGCTACCGATTAGCCCGCATCACCGCGCGCGCCGACTCCGCCGCGATCAGACAGATGCTGAACGGCGACTGTGGTCTCGTCTTCGTGCCGGCCAGCTCGACGGCCTCAAGTTTCGCCGCCAATTTCCCATCGGTAATTTCATAGTGGATTTCTGCTGCCACGAACGGAAACTCGTGATCGAGGTCGACGGCGGCCAGCACGCGGACCAGCGAACAAGAGACCTGCGTCGAGAACGTCTCCTGGCAGAGCGTGGCTACCGAGTGCTGCGCTTTTGGAACAACGAAGTATTAGAGAATACCAAAGGCGCCCTACAAAAGATCCGAGAGGCTTGTCGCCAAATCCAGGCGACCCTCACCCGGCGAAAGACTTGCCGGACAAGTCTTTCGCCGTCCTCTCCCTGGACAGGGAGAGGGGGGAGTGAGCCGGGGCCTCTTGTTTAGAGAGGCAGGGACAGAGGTTCTCTACCCAATGGAGGCGTATAATTATAAGGGCCTTAGTCGATGGTGACGACGGAAACCATCTTTCGCGAATATCGCCCCTCTGAGGCCGAACGGTCTGACCGTTCCGCCGGCGACCGCCTGCGCCACCGCCAAAAGGTGCGCGAGGCGATCCGCGACAATATCGCAGATATCATCGCCGAAGAGTCGATTATCGGAAAAGACAGGGAGCGGGTAATCAAGGTCCCGCTGCGCGGCGTCAAGGAGTACCGCTTCGTTTTTGGCGAGAATGCGGCCGGCGCCGGCCAAGGCGACGGCGAAACGCGGCCGGGTCAGGTTGTAGGCAAGGCCGGCCGTGAGGGCCAGGGAAGCGGTGACGGAGCGGCCGGAGACCGTCCCGGCGTGGACTATTACGAGACCGACGTCACGCTCGAAGAGCTCATCGACATCATGTTTGAGGACCTGGAGCTGCCCGACCTGGAGCGCCGGGGACTGCGCGAGGTGCCGACCGAGTACGCCGTGAAGCGCAAGGGTTACCGCCACGTCGGAATCCGTGTGCGGCTCGACAAGCGGCGCACGGCGCGCCAGCGCGTGATGCGCAAGCTTGCTACCGAACGGTCGCGTCCCGTGAACGCACGCCCGGCGAACGCGCGCAGCGCCGCCGCGGCTGCACCTCCCCAGGAGCGGCGCTTCCCGTTCCACCAGGACGACCTGCGCTTCAAGCATGTCGAGATCGCTACCCGCGAGGAGTCCAACGCCGTCGTCCTCTGCATCATGGACACCTCGGGTTCGATGGACACGATGAAGAAGTACCTTGCCCGCAGCTTCTTCTTCCTGCTCTACCAGTTCATCACGAGCCGTTACCGCAACGTGGAGATCTCCTTCATCGCGCATCATACCGAGGCGCGCGAGGTCACCGAGGAAGAGTTTTTCCACAAAGGCGAGTCAGGCGGGACTTTCATCTCCTCGGGCTACAACAAGGCGCTGGAGATAATCGCCGAGCGCTACCATCCCTCGCACTGGAACATCTACGCTTTTCACTGCTCGGACGGCGACAACTTCGATTCCGACAACCCGGCTGCGCTGAAGGCCGCGCAGGAGCTGGCTTCGATCTGCAACCTGTTCGGCTACGGCGAGATCAAGCCGCTGGGCTCGCGCTACTACGAGTCGTCGATGCTGAACGTGTTCCGCCGCCTGGACGCGCCCCATTTCCATACCGTGCTCATCGAACGCAAGGAAGACATCTGGCCTTCCTTCAAAGCGTTCCTTGCGAAGGACCGGGCCCGCGAGGAGGCGTGAGCGCCGTCCGGCGCGCAACCGGGTCTCGCCATGGCTGACTACGCGCTTGAAGAACTGATCCGCTGGGACGAGCGAATCCGCGCTAAGGCGGCCGAGCTCGGGCTCGACTGCTTCCCGCAGGAGTTCGAGATCTGCGACCACTACGGGATGCTCGGGTACATGGCGTACTCCGGGATGCCTTCGCACTATCCGCACTGGTCGTACGGCAAGGCGTACGAGAAACTGAAGACGCTCTACGATCACGGGGTGAGCGGGCTGCCCTACGAGATGGTTATCAACTCGAACCCGGCGCTTGCCTACCTGATGCGCGACAACACGCTGCTGCTGCAGATCCTGACTATTGCGCATGTCTACGGGCATAACGATTTCTTCAAGAATAACTTTACTTTTCGCTCGACGCGCCCCGATCTCACTATCGAAACCTTCAAGGCGCACGCGATGCGCGTCCGCCGCTACAGCGAGGATCCGTCAATCGGCATCGACCGGGTGGAACCGGTTCTGGACGCGGCACACTCGCTATCCTTTCAGTGCCGGCGCAACCTGGCCATCCGCAAGCTGCGCCATGAGGAACAGGTCGAGCTGGCGATTGAGGCTGCCCAGCCGCGCCCCGACCCCTTCAAGCGAATCCACGCCGCGCAGCCCTTCCAGGAGCCCGAAATACGCAAGATTCCGCTCGAGCCTGAGGAAGACCTCCTGCTTTTTATTCGCGACCATAACCCGTTCCTCGACGAATGGGAGCGCGACCTGCTCACCATTGTGGACGAGGAAGCCAAGTACTTCCTGCCCATGATCGAGACCAAGATTATGAACGAGGGATGGGCGAGTTACTGGCACAAGCGAATCCTCGAATCGCTTGACCTGGGACAGAAGCTCCATCTTGAGTTCCTCGTGCGCCACAACCAGGTCGTCCGGCCAATCCCGGGCCAGCTCAACCCTTACCATCTGGGTTTGAAGATCTGGGAAGACCTTTACCGGCGCAATACAGAGCCCACGGCCGAGGAGGTAAAGCGCGACGGTCCGCCGGCCAAAAACGGCACCGAGAAGATTTTCGAGGCGCGCGAGGTCGATCGCGACGCTTCGTTCCTGCGCCGCTATCTGACCGAGGAACTGATGCGCGAGATGGATCTGTTCCAGTATCAGGTGCGGGGCGGCGACCTGGTAGTCGACAAGGTGTCGGACGAGGAGGGATGGAGCGAGGTTAAGCAGACGCTCATCGCCAATGTCGGCACCAACTCGATTCCGGTGATCAAGGTCGAGGACGCCGACTTCGGCCATAATCGCACGCTTTGCCTCAAGCACCACCATGACGGGCGCGACCTTCACCTCGAGTATGCCGAGAAGACACTGCGCTACGTGCAGCGTCTCTGGGGCCGCGAGGTCCTGCTCGAAACGACCTTCCAGGGCAAGCGTTCGCAGCTTTGCTACAACGACCGCGGCTTTTCGATCCGCGCGCTCAAGTAGCCTGCCGGCGAGTCTCTTCAGGCAGCCAGCGCCGGCAGCGCCTACGGATGGACTACGGGCCAAAATTCGAGCAGGGATTGCGCCTGATGCTGGAGGCGATCGGCGAGGCGCAGGAAGGCGGCGCCGCGCCGCCGCTTAGCGCCCAGGAGGCGGCGCTGGAATTGCGCGACCTTGCGCGGCTTCGCGGCCGCCCGCCGTTCTATGCCTATCTCGGGTCGGGGCTGGGGCGCGGGGCACGCGTGATGCTTGCCGACGGGCGCTGGATACTCGACTTCGCTCTTGGCATTGGCGTCCACTTCTTCGGCCACGGCAACCCGGATTTGCTCGAAACCGCGCTTCGCGCGGCGGCGAGCGACGTGGTGATGCAGGGCAACCTTATTTTCAACCGCGAGTACTACCTGATAATCCAAACGCTCATCGATCATGCGCCCCGCAACATGGAGCAGTGCTGGCTCTCGCTTTCGGGTGCCGACGCCAACGAGAACGCCCTCAAGCTTATCCGGCAAAAGCGCGGCGGGCGTCCCGGAGTGATCGCCTTTCGCGGATGCTTTCACGGGCGCACAAGCGCCATGGCTGAAATTACCGATCGTCCCGATTACCGGATGGGCCAACCCTCGACGTTTCCGGTCTTCTACCTGCCATTTTACGACCGCACCGATCCCCGCTCCGCCGAAAAGTCGCTCGACGCTATGCGCGCGGTGCTGCGGCAAAACGCCGGCGTGATCGGTGCCTTCGTGGTCGAGCTGGTGCAGGGCGAAGCCGGTTTCGTCACCGCGCCGCGCGAATTTTTTGTTCCGCTCTTCGAGGAGGCGCGGGCCGCCGGCATTCCCGTCTGGGTGGACGAGGTCCAGACCTTTGGCCGGACTACCGAGCTTTTCGCCACGCAGATGCTGGATTTGGCCGACTACGTTGACGTAATCACGGTCGGCAAAATGCTCCAGGGAAGCGCCGTCCTTTTGCGCAAAGAGTTTGCCTTCGACCCCAATCTGATCTCGGGTACGTTTTCGGGCGCAACGGTAGCAATGGCGGTTGGCCGCCGGATGGTCGAGAAGCTTACGGGCGAGGGCTACTATGGATCAGGCGGCCGGATAAAGCACCTCGAACGGCTGGCCTTCGAGCATCTCGAGCGCTTGGCGGCCGGGCATCCCGGTGCGATTGCATCGGTCGATGGTGTCGGCGCCATGATCTCGATGCGCCTGGGCGACAGTTCGCTCGATCGCACGCGGGCTTTCATCCGCCGATGCTTTCAGGAGGGACTTGCGCTCTATTTTGGCGGCCACGATCCGGCCTGTATCCGGCTTTTCATCCCCGCGGGCGACGTGACTGAAGCCGAGCTTGCGGAAGCCTTCGCCATCATGGAGCGTTGCCTGTAACCTCGCGAGCTAGGTTGGGTGTTGCAGGGGCGTGGCGCTAACCTCTGCGGCGGTTATGTCATGGGTGGTCCAATCGAAAGCGCGCTCATCGAACAGTGCCGGCGGCTTATCGCGACGCCCAGCGTTACGACCGAAGGGACGCGTGCCGTTGCCGAGCTTTGTGCGCGCGAGATTCTTGGGCCGGCGGGAATCGACGCGCAAACCGTTGCATCGCCGCGTCATGGCCCAAGCCAGGTGAACTTGCGCGCCCAGGTGCCCGGCGCAGACCCGTCGCTGCCGCCGCTGGTCCTGAGCACTCATCTAGATACGGTCTCGCCTGGCGATCCTGCCTTGTGGACCGAATGCGGCGGTGATCCGTTCAATCCAACTGCCGCGGGCGACCGGCTCTACGGTCTGGGTGCGGCCGACGTCAAACCCGATTTCCTGGTCAAAGCGATGGCGTTGGCTGCGACGCCCACGCCCCGGCGGACTGTCTACCTCATCGGCACGTTCGGCGAGGAGCGCGGCCTGTTGGGGGCGAAAGAACTGGCTGACTCCGGCACACTGCCGCCAGGCGGACTGGCTTTTGTGGGCGAACCTTCGGGCCTGGCCGTCATAAGCAGCCATAAGGGGCTGGCTGTCTTCGACCTGGCGATTGGCTTCGAACCGGTGCGTGAGCATGCTCCGCTTGCCCCCGCGCGGCTTGCAGTTATCGGCCGAGCGGCACATTCGAGTACGCCTCATCTGGGCGACAACGCGATTGTGCGTGCTTTGGAGCGGCTTGTGCAGTGCCCGGGAGCGGGCGTCGTGTCGATCCGAGGCGGCGACGCCGTCAACAAGGTTCCCGCACGATGCGAAGTGACATTGGCAGGTGCTGTGGCAGCTCAGAAATTCTTGTCAGCGGTCAAAAATGCAATCGCTGTCGAGATGTCGCCGTCGGACCGGGTTGCTGAAGACGGGACGTTGATTCCTCCCGCTACTCTGGCTCTGCTCGCGCAATTCGTCAGGGAATTGGATGGCTTCGCGGCAAACGCGGGACCGCCGGAGCCCGATTACGCGCCACCGACCCTGACCTGCAATCCAGCCGTCCTGCGATCGGAAGCAGGCGGTCTCCGGCTTCAGTTCGAGCTGCGCCTTCCGCCGAGACTTGCGCTCGGCGAGCTGCGCCAGGGTCTTTATCAGCTTGCCGATACATTTGCAGACTCGGCTTTGCGCAGCGGCTTCCGTTGGTCGCTGCACGAAGAGCGTGCAAACCCGGCATTTCGAGCCAACGTCGAAGGCGCCGCGCTCGCCGCAGCTATGGAAGCGCTTGGGCGTTGCGGCCTGCCACGGCGAACGGCCATCAAAATGGGATGCACCGAGGCGGGTGTCTACGCAGCGGCCGGTCTCGACCCGGTCGTTTTTGGGCCAGGACCCTCAATCGGCGTGATCCATGCTCCCAACGAATATGCGGTGATCTCGGAACTGGCCGCGGCGCTGAACTTCTACCGGGAACTTCTGGTGCGGGCCTGAGGTGAGGCCCGGACGCGCTCCAGAGCAAAAGCCTCGCGGCGTTCAGGGAAGCGGTACGACGCTCACAAGGGCGCGATCATGGATCTTGAGCGCTTGAAGCACTGCCCGCTCTACTACGAGGTTGGCTCCTTCAAGGCAACTGAAGGCTCTGACCGCACGAAAGCCGTCGTCGTCTTCACGCGCTACCAACGAGTCCTGGCAGCGTTCGGGGTCAGGAACTCCTCCGACGGCGCGCAGGGTGCGGAAGTGGCGTACCGGTTCTAGGTCGGTCAGCGCGGCACCATAGTAGGGCCCGGCGTCGAAGGGGTCGATCTGTTCCAGGAAGCGCATTCCGGCCTGCTCAAGCAACGTAGCCGCGCCGCGGCTACCCTCACCCACCTGACCGAGCGCGTTGCGAACCTCTTCAGGCAGCAGGAAGGTGTAAAGGGGTGAGTCAGGGAAAAGCGCCTGGATGAACTCCTTGTCGTGGATCGAGAGGCGATCGGCCTCGCGAAACGAAAGCCCGGTTACGCGGCGTCCGTAATGGTCCCAGAAAAGATTGCCGTGGCCGGGGGTTGTCGGCGGCAGCATCTCGGCCAGAGCCCTAGGCTCGAAGCGCTCGGGATGAAGAGCAAGGTAAAGGAAGCGCACCCATGAAAGCTGCCGGCCGATACGCTCGGGCCGCCGGCGCATCGTGCGCGTTACTATAAGCCCGCCCAACTCGGTAGGCCCGTCCATCGAATGACGAAGCCGCAAGTAGCTGTGCCGGAACATTTTCTTCAGCGTATGCGAGTAGCGCTCGTCGGAGCCTACTTCGAGGTAGAAATGGGGTGACTCGGGCGTTCCATGCTTGCCGATTATCATGGAAGCGCCGACGACCCGGTGCCGAACAAGCTCTTCGGCGCAAAACACGTAGACGCTGGCGGCGCGGTTTCGAATCCGGCCGCGAAAGGAGCGCTGCGAGCGTTCCAAGAGACGGGTAAGCTCGCGCGGCTCGGCGGGAAGGTTTATGGAATCGAGTTCGCGGGCCAGGCTGAGCAAGATGCGATGGTCCGAGGGACGACTTTCGCGCATAAGGAAGGCGGGAGGTTCGTCGGTCATGGCTTGGACCTTAGCACTCGCGGTAGCAGGTGGTAGCTCTCAGGCTTGGATGTATCAAGTTGCTTTGAGCTGCATGGTCAGATAGCTTCAGGAACGGCCCAAGGCAAGCGTGGCTCAGCAAGGAGGAGTGGGAGATGGAGCTGCCGAAGTGCCAGAAATGTAACAATGGCACGCTGATACCGCTTTCGGACTACGGCCAGGAAGGCTCTTCGGTAATCTTCAAGGCCTGGGTGTGTACCAATCCCGAGTGCGGCTTTAGCCTGAGGGTTGACAAGGGCGAGGTTTCGTACGGCAGGCGCGTCGAGGCCAAGCACTGAGCGGGTGCCGACGCCGGACAAGAACTTGGCGGCCCGACAAGGGGCCGCTTTTTTTTTGGGAGCCTCAATTTGCCGTGCAAGGCCGACGTCCGGCGCGCTTTCATTGCGGTGCGCTAGATACTCGCCGTGAGCAAAAAGTTGCCGTTTTACAAGGCTTTTTTCGTTGCCGGGCAGGCCGGTTTACCGTCTGCGCGACGCGGTGCTACCATCGCGTAGCTACCCCCGGATTTCGCGCAATTATGGCCAACGAGCGCCGCATACTCGTGGCGGAGGACGACCTGGCAACCCGCCGCGCGTGGAGCGACCTCATTACTTCATGGGGTTTCCAGGTGGCAACCGCTGCGGACGGGGCGGTGGCGCTTCAGCTTGCCGAAAGCTTCGCTCCCCACATCTTGTTGCTTGACCTGCGGCTGCCGCGCATGGACGGCTTCGGTGTTTTGACGGCGCTTCGGGAACGTAACCTCGACATCCCAACGATTGTTATTTCGGGGCAGGGCGAAATCCCCGACGCGGTTCGCGCGATCAAGCTCGGCGCCTATGACTACCAGCCCAAGCCTATCGACCCGGACCATCTGCACGTAACGCTCCGACATCTGTGCGACCACCTCGACGTGAGCCGCGAGAAAGAGCGGCTGCTGCGCCGGCTGATGAAGGCCGGGGAGCTCGGCCAGCTTGTCGGCAGTTCGGCGCCGATGCGCCGCGTGATGGCGTTAATCGAGCAGGTTGCCCCCAGCACGGCGGCGGCAATCATCCGCGGCGAAAGCGGTACTGGCAAGGAACTGGTTGCGCGCACCATTCATGAGCTTTCGTCCCGCAGCTCCGGGCCCTACGTAGCGGTCAACTGCGCGGCGATGCCCGACACGCTGATGGAGAGCGAGCTTTTCGGGCACGAGCGAGGAGCTTTTACCGGCGCCGAGCGGAAGCGCGAGGGATGTTTCGAGCTGGCCAACGGCGGTACGCTGCTGCTCGACGAGATTTCCGAGATGAAACCCGAACTCCAGGCCAAACTGCTGCGTGTGCTCGAAGAGCAAAAGCTGCGCCGGCTTGGCGGTACGACCGAGGTCAAACTCGAAGTGCGGGTGCTGGCTGCGACCAACTGCGACCTCGAGACGGCGATTCGCGAGGGACGCTTCCGCGAGGACCTTTATTATCGCCTCAACGTGTTCACCGTCGAGTTGCCGCCGCTGCGGGAACATCCCGAGGACATGCCGCTCTTGATCGAGCATTTCCTGGGCGAGTTCCGGCATGAAACTGGCAAAGAGATCGGCGGCGTGGACGATGAGTGCCTTAAAGTGATGCAGTCCTACGGTTGGCCAGGCAATGTGAGGCAGCTTCGAAACGTGATGCAGCGAGCTTGCATCGTGAGCCGCGGGCCGCTTATCACGGAGCACGATTTGCCACCCGAGATCCGGCGCCGCAATGGGCCGGGCAGCACCTTCGAACTGCGCCTCGGATGCTCCCTGGAGGAGGCCGAGCGGGAACTAATCGAGCGCACGCTGGGGTTTGTCGAAGGCAACAAAGCCCGTGCAGCGGAGGTCCTGGGCGTGAGTATCAAGACGCTCTATAACCGCCTCGAACGCTACCAATCTAAGGCCCGGTAGCTGGAGTGGTGGAAGACACCGATGCGGAGGGCGCAGAACGATGGGTCTGCGCGGCAAGTTAGCTGCCTTTTCGCTGCTGCTCCTGATCATACCGGCTCTGGCCCTGAGTGCGCTTGAGGTTGACCGCACCATTGCCGTGATGGTCGACGATTTATCGGCTGTCGGCACGCTGATAGCCGATCAAACCTTCGCGCAGGTCAGGGACGCGCTAGACCGCAGTACCGGCGACCCGGCGGCGGCGCTGCGCAAGAGCAAGGGCCTGCTCGCCTTGCTCGGTTCCTCGAGCGCCTTTGGCAAGGGAGTAGTTTACGTTAGCGTCGAAAAGTTGAACGGGAGCGTGCTGTCGAGCGCAGGCTCCGCCCCTTCCGGCCAGTCGGCGTTCGCTGCCGCGGCGTTCTCGGATCTGCGCAGGCGGACGGATTCCTTGTGGCCGCTTACGCGCGTCCAGGCGTTATGGAGCGAGCGCACCTACGAGCTCAACCGCGTGGTAGAGCTGAACGGGCGCCCCTTTGCGCTCATCAGGGTGGGGCTTTCGACCGCGCTCATCTCGGCCGAAGTGAGGCGCGCGGTCGAGGGTATCGGCGCGATCGCGGTTGTTGCGGTGGCGCTGGGCGCGCTGGCCGCCTTCGCGTTCGGCGGCTTGGTCCTGCGCCGGCCGCTCACCGCTATCGCAGCAAGTGTCGAGCGGATGGCGCTCGAGGGCGACGCTGTGCGCCTGAAGGTTGGGGGCGGAGACGAGCTGAGCGTGCTCGCGGAGAAGTTCAACCAACTGTCGATGCGCATTCATAACCGGCGCAACCAGTGGGAGAACGAACGCGGGCAGTTTTTCAACATTTTTCGCTCCATAACCGACGCCGTGCTGCTGCTCGACGCTGCTGGAGCCGTCCTGTTCTGCAACAGCGAGGCGCAGGCCCGCCTGGGCTTGCCGGCGAGCGGGCTCGCCGAGGGCAAGCGCCTTCAGATGCTGCTTCCGGGCGACCATCCGCTCCTGCGTCTAATCGCCGGTGCGTACGCTGCCGGCACTGAGGTCCGGGACATTGCCCTGGAGGCGGCGCGCGATTCGACGCCGGAGCATTTTCTGGTCTCGATCTTCTCGCTTGGCCAGGGTCCCGAACCGCCGGGGCTGCTCGTGATACTGCGCGACTTGCAACCGGTCCAGGAGCTCGAACATGTGGTCGACTATTCGGGACGCCTGGCCCGGCTCGGCGGCCTTATATCCGGCGTTGCTCATCAGATCCGCAACCCGCTGAACGCCATGACCTTGCAGCTTGAGCTTTTGCGCCAGGATGCCGCGCAGAATCGGGACGTTACCCCGCGAGTGCAGGCCGTGCGCGACGAGATCGGCCGCCTCGACCGGGTGGTGGGAGCGCTGATGCGCTTCATGCGGCCCGAGCGGCTGAAGCTTGCCGACGTGAAGCTCGAGGAACTGGTCGCCGAGACGGTTGGTCATATCGGGCCGCACTCGGCCGCGATAGAATTGCAACTCGACCCCCGGCTGGACAGCATCCGGGTCGATCGCGCGCTGTTCGGCGAGGCGCTCAGAAATGTGATCAGCAATGCCGTCGAGGCTACGCAAGGCAACGGCATCGTGACCATCTCGAGCACGATGGCGGCCGAAGGCATGGCTGAAATTTCCATCGCGGACAACGGGGTTGGAATTCCGGCGGAAAACCTGGATAGTATTTTTCGGCTTTATTTTACGACCAAGGAAACCGGCAGCGGCCTGGGGCTGTCGCTCGCGATGCGCGCCGTCGATCTGCACGGTGGCACCATCGAGGTCAAATCCCGAGTCGGGGTTGGTACCACGGTTACGATCCGCTTGCCAGGTGCGGGTGAGAACCGTGCCGTTCTTGTGTCCTAGGTTGGTTTGAGTTTGGCGATGAATTCTCGAATGCGGTGGGTCGTGGCTTTGGTAACTGCGGGCGGATTAGCTGTGGCGCTGGCCGGATGTGCCGACATGATCAAGCAGTGGCCAAAGCAGCTGAACCTGACTCCGCCGTCTTCCGCCCAGGGGACCGCCGCAACGCCTGCCGAGCCCGCGAGCGTCTCGCCGCACGGGGCCGAACTCGCGACTCCGGAGCATCGCGGGCACGAGTCGGCGAGCGCAGAGGCCCACGCCGCATCAACCAGGGCGGCTTCCCCTGCCTCTACCAAAGCTCACAGCGCTGTGGCGGCGCCTGCGCCCAAGCCAACAGTTACGTTAAGCGGCGAGGCGAGTTCGCGGGCGCGCGCAGAAAAACTCCTGAACGCTGCGCAGTCCACTCTCTCAGGAGTCGATGAGACCAAGCTGACCGGTGAGAACCGGGTCACTTACGCGCAAGCCAACAACTTTGTCGGCGCAGCGCAGAAAGCGCTGCAAGTGCGAGACTACGTGACGGCTGCAGGCCTCGCCAGGAAAGCCTCAATACTGGCGGACGAAGTGAAAACCACCGCCCCCTCGGCCCGACCGTAAGGGATGGTCCGGCCGGGTGCAGTTCCTCGCCTGTCGCGAGGCTGCCTGGTGCGCTGCGGTAAGCTTTTCGCGGCAGCTTCTGCGTAGGGCCAAAAAAAGCTGCGGGCGCCCGGATTCGGTTTCCGGCCGCCCGCAGAGTGAGTAGTTCATCTTTGCCAGCTAACGCAGGATCTCGGAGAGCGCGCTCAGACTCGCGTAGCGCCCGACGTCAGTGTAGTTGACTCCGTGTATGTTCTCGCACTTCTGGTTGGCATGAAAATTAAGTACCACCATCGACATATGAGTATTCTGCATGTCGTAGATTGACCCCCAGCCCGTGTTTTCCCACGCCTCCCCAACACCGGGCACGGTCACCAATCCTTGCGGGTCATAGTCGGCCTTCCAGAATTTGTCGCTGGCATCGTAGAGGTCGGCCCATTCGGCGAGATAGCTCTGCTGGTCGATGTAGAGGATACGCTTGCCGTAGCAGTAGCCCTTGGCGAAAGCCGCGATCGGGTGCGCATTGACCACCCAGGTTTTGCGCACCTGGAAGGTTTCCAAGGTGGGTTTCCCCCACATTATCGGCTGGTAGTAGTTGTTGAGGTTGAGCAGCTTCTGCAGATCCTTGGTCACGTCGATAGACTCGAGAATCTGGCGCACACCAAGGTAGTCGGCGTCAAACCGGGTTGCGTTGCCGTTGAAAGCGCCCCGGCGGGTATCGTCGTAGGTCCAGTCGGTACCGTTGAACGGCGCGCAGCGCGCGTTGGTTGCCAGGCGCAGCGAGCGACGCAGAGCCGGAATGAAAACGTACAGGTCTTCGGGCTTTGCGAGGTTGTCGTAATAAACCGTAAGCACGGTCAGGTACTTGATCTGTTCGGGCGCCATGAGCCGCGTGAACTCGACCAGGTACTCGCCCTTGCCGCGCGGGTCAAAGTGCGGCTGCCCCGGGTCGGAGAGGTAGCTAAAGAGATGGTTGACCCAGACCTGCTGAACCGACGATGTGTTTAAAAAACGATCCCTCGACCAAGCCCAGCCGTCGGGCCCGCACAAGACCTCGGGCTGGTAGGAATACCAGTTGTCAACCAGAAGCTTCCACGCCCTGAGCGGTTCCTGTGGATTGGGGAACGGCAAGCCGGCCACGTAACCTTCGATGTTGTGGCCGCCGTCGGGCAAGGTCACGATTTTAACCTGGCTTGCGTATTTCTCGGTGTCCTGTATGTATTTCTGCGGCAGATGGTAGTCAGTGGTGGCGCTAACCTTCATCTGGAAGTCCGGCGGAAAATGCCACTGGTATTTGCCCGAGAACAGCGCAATCAGGCTCTGGGTCATGAAGGGCTTGTACTGCTGCCAGTTCTGCATCGTGATTACGGTGCCCGGCGGGATCGTCTTGTCGGCGCTGGGCGCAGTCGCGGTGCCAGCGGCGTAGGATCGGGCGCCCATCGACGTGATGACACCCACAAGTACCACAACAGCGCCTATGCCTATCTTTTTCATCCTTAATGCCCCGCAATCAAACTTGATAGATGAGATGAGTCACAATCGCCCCCCGCGACGAGTTGAGACAGCCTCATAGGAGGCAGAACTGTAAGCAAAAATAACAAAAGGTACCACCGTAGACAAGCGCAAATAATCGCCAGTTCCCGTATCCTCCGGCATTCCTCGTAGTCGAAGGCCCTGGCCTCTTAGCCTTTTGGAGTCACTGTTTGCGAACTCTCATCTCTTTGCGCAATCGTTCGGTAGCTTGCTGATCTACCTCGAAGGTCGTCGGATCCACCAGCACACCGTACACATCTCTGGCTCTTTGTACGGACACCAGCTCGTCTCTCACGTCGTCGCGGACCAGTTTGGGGTCGCGATTCAACGGGTGGCCCCAACCTCCGCCGCCCGGGACCTTCGTGTACCATTTTTCGCCCGGGAATATTGGCTCGTTTACATAGGTCCGCAGGACCCTCTTCCTGCCGTCAGGGCTTTCGATCCACATCTCGACCCGAGGCGCTTCTCCACCTCCCGCAACCCCATAGGGAGGGATTACCATCCCATCGCAGTTTCCCGTCATCAAAATCGCCGGGTCGCCGGGTGCTGTATCGGCAACCGCCTCGACATACACGCCAGGCCCCCCCCGGAATTCGCCGGCGCCCTCCCAGTCTTGCAGAAGTTCGTACCGAGGTACGCGATAAGGCACCATGGACTCGAAGATCTCGATCTCGGCCCTGCCGAGGTTGCCTGAAAATCCAACCGTCATGCCTCCTTGCCAGCCGTCGTAGCCCTTCAATGCCCCGCCACTCCCATCACTGGCGAAGGTCTCGGCGTAGTACTGGCTTGCGGCTCCGGTCCTGGGGTCGATCACTCTGGAGTCCCTGCCGATATTCATCGGGCAGCAGTGCTTGGCAAAGCCTGCCGGGACGCTGTCGGGAACTGCCTTCGCAAAAGCGATCAGGCAAGCTTCCGTGATTATGTTTCCTACGCTACACGCGGATGCACCAACCGTAGCTGGATATTTTGGATTGCAGACGCACCCCTCGGGCGCCACGATATGAACCGGAGCGAGACTGCCTTGATTTTTCGGAACCGATGGATCGATCACGTAAAAGAGCGAAGCCATGGTGTAGGTTAGGGTGCAGCCCAAGGCGCTGTTGACGAAATCCCCCTGCGGATCGCTTTGCGAGAAGTCGAAGGTAATCTCCTCGCCCTTGACCGTTACCTTCACCCTGACCCACACAGGCTTGTCCGTGGTACCGTCCCAGTCAGCCGCTGATTCCCCGAAGTAGACGCCATCAGGTATCTTCGCGATCGCGGCGCGGGTTGCCCTTTCACCGGCGGCTCTCATCTCGTTCATGCAGGCCTCAACCGTTTCCACACCGTACTTATCCAACAGGTTTACAATCTGCTCCTCGGCCTGCGCCAAAGCGCCGTTGACCAACATGACGTCCATGTCTACCTGGGTTGAATTCCTGACGTTCCTAAGAACAAGCCCCCAGAGATCCTTCCTCACCGTGCCACCCTCGATTATGCGCAGAGGAGGAATATTCAGACCTTCCGCGATGATATCGTAGGCACCCGGGCCATAGCCGCCGGGCAAAAACCCTCCCGTATCGGCCTGGTGGCCCTTGAAGTGAAGAAAACAGAACAGCTCACCCTTGTGGAAAACCGGTCTGACCATGCTCCAGTCCGGCAGGTGGCCGCCATGAATAATGTGGGGATCATTGCAGATTATGAAGTCCCCGGGATGGAACTCGTTGTTGAACCAAGCTTTCACCGTCGGCACCACCTCGGCCGCCACGAACAGGTGAACGGGTAAATATCCGGACACTGCCACCAGCCGCCCCGCTGGATCGGTCGCTACCGCACCAAGGTCGCGTATGTTGGCCATCACGAACGACTGCGCGGCGTGGAGCACCTTTTCTCCCACCTCGTCAAGGATACTGTCTAACCTGTTCCAAACGACGGACAAGGTCGTCGGATCTACCCCTGAGACTGCTCCAGCCGCCGAGGCTGCTTGCCGATTGGCCATTTCTAACGCTCCTGCACTGTCGTTGTATAATTACCGTAAGTATCCACCCGTAGTTTCAGTCCGGGCGGTATCACGACTGTAGTCATTCTCTCCTCAACGATACACGGGCCGTCAAGAACAGTGTTAGCCGGCAGTCTGTCGCCTTCATGGACGTCCACGTCGACAAAGTCTTCAAGCTCTCTGAAGAAAGCCTTGCGCCGCCCTTTTACAGCCTGGGAAACGCTGCCACCGTCAACGGGTACCTCTTGAAGCTGCGGCGCTCTAACCCTGGCGACTCCCGCCAGATGTAGCCGCACAATTACGGTCGGGTATTTGCTATCGGAATAACCAATCGCCCTGCGATGTTGCTCATGAAAGCGATTGACGGCGATCTGAAGCGCTGAGGCAGTCACAGGACCAGCCGGGACCGCCGCTGCCTGATCGCGCACTTGGCCGTAGTAGCGCATGTCCATCGATTTCTCTATCAAAATGTCCTTTTCGGCTATGCCCTCTTTGCGTAGAGTCTGGATGGCCTGGGACTCCATCTCGGCATATAGCTGGTTGATTCTTTCCGGATTGGCCTTCGCGGTTTCGCAAAAAAAGGGCCGAGTGAAGTTGTGTTTCAAGTCGGCATACAACATTCCGAATGCGCAGTATACTGGCGCCACCTTGGGTATCATGAGGTGCTTGATGCGAAGCTCCTGCATAATCCGTGCGGCGTGCACCGGTGCCGCGCCTCCCGCGGCGCAGAGAACGAAATCCCTGGGATCGCAGCCGCGCCGGCCGAACAGCAACTGAATCAGCCCGGCCATTTTCGAATTCGCCACTTCGTAGATTGCCGCGGCCGCGTCTAGCACGGTCAGGCCAAGTGGGCGCCCGATCCTCTCGGCGATGACTTGCTCTGCGAGATCTTTGCGCAGGCGGGCCTCGCCGCCGAGAAAATAATTGGGGTCAATGTATCCCAGGACTACGTCGGCGTCGGTAACGGTGGGTTCTTGGCCGCCCGCGTCGTAACAGGCCGGTCCGGGTCTTGCTCCCGCGCTTTGCGGCCCAACCTGAAGTCTGCCACTGGGATCGATCCAAGCTATGCTGCCGCCACCGGCTCCTATCGCGCTCACATCTACGGACGGCAGCCCGTATATTTGCCCCTCGATGAGCTTGTACTGTACTATATTTATCTGGCCGTCAGCTACAATTCCGACATCAAAGCTGGTCCCGCCCATATCGACCGATACTACGTTCTCAAGACCGTGCTTGCGGGTCAGAGCAAGGCCCATCGAGGGGCCGGCCGCAGGACCGGAAACTAGCAAGCTTGCGGGGTTTTCGCAGACTACGTCAGATGTTGCGACGCCGCCGTTGCTCTGCATGAAGAGCAGCTCGCCGCTGAAGCCCCTGTCCTCGAGGAGCTTGCTGATTCGCGATACATAATCGATGACTTTGGGCCCTACATAGGCGCCGAACATGGCTGCACTCCAGCGCGTCACCTCACCCCATACCGGCAAGACCGCAGAAGACAAGCACACGTACGCCTCTGGGAAGGTCTCCTTGATAATCTCGTTTACTCGCCGCTCGTGACCGGAGTCAAGGTAGGAAAAGAGCAGGCCAACGGCTATCGCTTGCACTCGCTGCTGCCTGAGATACGCTACAACCCGCCGAACATCCTGCTCATTGAGCGGAGTTAGCACTCGCCCTTTATAGTCCAGGCGCTCTTCCACCTCAGTCATCAGATATCGACGCGTAAGAGGCTGTGGAAACTCCATCCTGAAATTGAACAGTTCGCCTTGACCTTCTTTAACATCGCCACGCAACTGGCCCTTAGGCACATGGAGAAAAGTCATCCGGTCCCGGTAGCCCTTGGTAGTGATCAAGCCCAACTTAGCGCCCGTCCGAGTTGCCACGATATTCGTTGCAAGCGTGGTTCCATGGACTATGGTGGCAGTTTGACTCAAAAGCTGTGCAAGCGGCATTCGCGCCCGCGATGCCAACTTGGACAGACATTCTATGGTGCCTGCGGTGAGATCTCCGGGCGTGGTCTCAACCTTAGCAGCCAGTGCCTCACCGGTTTCGTTAATGAGTATTCCGTCCGTGAACGTGCCGCCGCTGTCGATCGACACCCGCAATGTCATAAAGCTGGGCTCCTTCCTAAGAAGCGGAATGAGATAGGCATTGGAGCAGATTTAGCCATGAAAGAGAAAAGCACTTACCGCTCACCGCGAATCATGGCGTTGCTGATTGCGTCGAGCTCGGGGCTGCCGCAACAGACTTTACGAGCCGTCCGCCGGGATTTCGGCTTTACCCCATCAGATCGACGCGACCGTACTACGAACCCGCCGTGCCGTCAAGGGTTGCGAAGGGTTTTGTCATACACATTGGGAATTTCCGGGGCATAAAGATTTAAACCTGAATACTGATGCGATGGGATGGACCGTCCCGTTATCCCGTTTGATGGTCAAAGCCGCCGTCCAGGCCAACCAGGTCCGAATCTGCTCTGATTTTCGGTGTTGTACTCAGACTGTTCAAACGACCCATGGCGGGTCGAAAGAAGAAAACGAGCCATGACCTGCCCGCGTGAAGGGCAGCGAGGCGGATCTATACGAGCACGGAAAAGGCGTCCTGGCCTGGCCGTTTGCCTTTGAGGTCGCCGAGGATCACCATCGTCATCCGGTCGGGGTGAAAACAGGAGGACGCCAGCTCGACGATCTGGTCGTTGGATACGCTTTCGAGTCCGCGGGCCACTTCGTCTAGCGGTATGTCGCGTCCGAAGTAGATTTCGTTTCGGGCAAGCCGGTTCATCCGCGCTTCAGTGGACTCCATTCCGAGCAGCATGTTGCCCTTGAGCTGGCTTTTGGCGCGGTCGAGTTCATCTTTCGCGAGCCCATCGTGCGCCATCTTTTTCAGCTCGCCGAGCGTGACCTCGATAACCTCGGCGACCCAGTCGGGATTGGTTCCGGCATAGACCACCAGGTAACCGCAATCCAGGAAGGCGGCGATGGAAGAAAAGATGCTATAGACGCGGCCGCGCCGCTCGCGCACCTCCTGGAACAGCCGTGAGGACATGCCACCCCCGAGCGCGGTGTTCAGGACGTAGCTTGCATAGCGCAGTTCGTGCGCTTGGCTTAAATTGGGGCCGCCGATACAGAGGTGCGCCTGTTCAAGGGGTTTTTCGCAGGTAAGCACGACGTGACGCTCGCTGGGCGGATGGAGCGCGGGTGTTGCGCAGTTGGACGGGATGCCGGCGAACAGCTTTGTACAGTCGGCCAGCAGCCGGTCGTGATCGACCGCGCCCGCCGCGGCGATAAAGACTCGCTCGGCGCGGTAACGCTCGGCCATGAAAGACGTCACGAGCGTGCGGTCGAAACTGCCCACCGTCTGCGCAGATCCGAAGACCGGCAGGGCGAGCGGATGGCCTTGCCAGAAGTTCAAGTTGAAGAGGTCGTGGATGAAGTCGTCGGGCGTGTCCTCAGCCTGGGAGATCTCCTGGATAACCACCTGGCGTTCGCGCTCGATTTCGCCGGGATCGAAGATCGACTCCAGAAAGATGTCGGCCAGGAGGTCGGTAGCCAGTCCCAGATGCTCGCCCAGGACTTTGGCGTAGTAACACGTATACTCCTTGCCGGTGAAAGCATTGAGGATCCCGCCGACGGCGTCGATCTCCTCGGCGATCTGAGTGGCGTTTCGCCGCCGCGTTCCCTTGAACAGCAGATGCTCGATGAAGTGCGAGACGCCGTTATGACGCGGCTCCTCGTAACGCGAGCCGTTCTCGACCCAGATACCGAGAGAGACTGAAATGGCGCCGGGGATCGGCTCGCTCAGCACCCGCACGCCATTGGGAAGCCGCGCTTTCAGAATCATCAGTCCTGCGACTGCGCGGCCTTCTGCGCAATTTCCTCAAGCGCTTCGCGCAGCGACAGCCGAATCTTGCCGCCGCGGTCCACTTCCAGCACCTTGACCTGGATTTCTTGGCCCTCGTGGACCACGTCTTCGACCCGGCGCACGCGTTCGCGGGCCAGTTGCGAGATGTGCAGCAGCCCGTCCGTGCCAGGCAGAATTTCGACGAAGGCCCCGAACTCGACGATCTTGCGCACCTTGCCCGTATAAATCTTACCGACCTCGGGCTCGGCCGTGATCGCCCGGATGGCGTTTATGGCCTTGTCGGCAGCCGCGCTATCGGCGGAAGCGACAAGCACGGTGCCGTCATCTTCGACGTCGATCTTGCAGCCGGTCTCCTCGACCAGCGCGCGGATCGACTTGCCGCCGGGGCCGATAACGTCGCGGATCTTGTCGGGGTTGATCCTGATCGTCACGATGCGCGGGGCGTAAGCGGAGATCTCGCTGCGCGGGCTCTCCAGCGCCTGGCGCATCACGCCCAACACGAAAAGCCGCGCGTCACGCGCCTGATGCAGCGCCTGGCGCATCACGTCGCGCGTTACCCCGCCGACCTTGTTGTCCATCTGGATCGCCGTGATTCCCGCCGCAGTGCCAGCGACCTTGAAATCCATGTCGCCCAGGTAGTCCTCGTCGCCGAGGATGTCGGTCAATACACGGACCTGCTCGCCCTCCTTGACCAGACCCATCGCGATTCCCGCAACCGCTGCTCTGACCGGCACTCCGGCGTCCATCAGGGCGAGGCTTCCGCCGCACACCGTTGCCATCGAGGAGCTACCGTTCGATTCAAGCACCTCCGAGACGACCCGAACCGTGTATGGAAAGTCCTCTTCTGCGGGCAGTACGGGCAGGAGCGCTCGCTCGGCCAAGGCACCATGGCCGATCTCACGGCGCGAGGGGCCGCGCAGAAACTTCACCTCGCCGGTTGAGAAAGGCGGGAAGTTGTAGTGCAGCAAGAACTTCTTGTAATGCTCGCCCAAAAGCGCGTCGATCTTCTGTTCATCCGAGGCGGTGCCAAGCGTGACCGTAGCCAGCGCCTGGGTCTCGCCGCGCGTGAAGAGCGCCGAACCGTGGGTGCGGGGCAGAAGCGAGGTCTGGGCAGTGAGCGGCCGAATCTCGTTAGAGCGGCGGCCGTCGATCCGGCGATCGTCCTCAAGGATCGAGCGGCGCACGCGTTCGCGGATGAGCAGCTCGCACAGCTCTACGGTTGCGGCCTCGCGCTCAGCGTCGGCGCCGCCCATCTCTTTGGCGGTTTCGTCGCAAACCGTCCTGAGCGCCTGGGCGCGCTCCTTCTTGCCCGGCGTGCGCAGGGCAGCTTCCAGCCGCGCACCGATACGCTCCCGCACGGCGGCAAGCGCCGCCTGGTCGGGCTCGGCGGCCTTGAACTCGCGCTTGGGTTTGCCAGCCAGCCGGCGCAACTCGCGCTGGATTTCGAAGACTGGCTCC
Organism: Deltaproteobacteria bacterium; assembly: GCA_021792265.1. Lineage (GTDB taxonomy): Bacteria > Desulfobacterota > Binatia > Binatales > Binataceae > JAJYVB01. The sequence continues at coordinate 21,437 of JAJYVB010000015.1, forward strand.
ATCGCTTCGTGCGCCGTGAACAGCGCGTCAAGGACCGGTTCCTCTTCGACGGCGCCGGCTCCGCCCTCGAGCATCACAATCGAATCGGGCTTTGCCGCGACCACCATCGAGATGTCGCTGCTTTCAAGGTCTGACAGTGAAGGATTGACGACGATCTTGCCGTCCAGTCTGCCCATCCGAACCGCGGCCACCGGACCGCCATGCGGGACGTCGGAAATCTCGAGGGCAGTCGAGGCGGCGATGAGCGACAGCACGTCCGGGTCGTTATCACGGTCGGCCGATAGGACGAGCACGATAACTTGGGTTTCGTGGTCGTAGCCCTTGGGAAAAAGCGGCCGCAACGAACGGTCAATAAGGCGCGAGGTCAGGATCTCCTTTTCAGAAGGGCGCCCTTCGCGCTTGAAGAACCCTCCCGGGATCTTGCCCGCCGCGAAGGTCTTCTCGACGTAATCGACGGTGAGCGGCGTGAAGCTGACTTTACGCAGGCTCTCGTAAGCCGATACTACCGTGGCCAGGACCACGGTTTCGCCATATTGCGCCACGACAGCGCCATGGGCCTGGCGCGCCAGGCGCCCCGTCTCCAGCGACAGCTTGCGTCCGGCAAACTCGATTTCCAGTTTTCTGTACATTGTTGTGTTTCTACTTACTCGGTATTTGAAGGGCGGAGGGCGCGTAGGCTTCACGCCGGCCTTACAACACCCGCCACATCGCCCTGAATCGGATGTCCGGCGCCGGGTTTCGGGCCAAATGCGTGAAATCCGGACGGGCTGCTAAGGCCGGCCTACCTCCTAATGCCCAGCTTTCCAATCAGTTCGCGGTAGCGGTTGAAATCGCATCCGTGCAGGTAATCAAGCAGCCTGCGTCGTTTGCTGACCAAGCGCAACAGACCAAGCCGTGAGTGGTGATCTTTGGCATGACGCCGGAGGTGATCGCCAAGTTGGTCGATTCGCGCAGAGAACAGCGCAATTTGTACTTCCGGGCAGCCGCTATCGGCTGGCCCACGAGCGTACGACTTTACGATTTCCCGCTTGCGAGCGGACGAAACGGACATCAGGAGTTCTTTCCAGCTTCCTCGTTCTCTCTTCTCGTCGCGACTAAGCTACCAGAGGCCCTAACCCTAGTAAAGGCAGGCCGCCCGCTTGCTGGTGTTCTCCTCTGCCCAGGCATGTTCTCAAATGACCTTACGCCGCTTGGCGACGTAATCGACGAGCAGGTACTGGCCCAGACGGTCGGGGCGAGTGTAGAGCGCCCGCCCATGGTTTATCCGCGTCATCTTGTCGACAAACGCCCTTAAACTCGGCGAGTCCTCAAGCATGAAGGTGTTGATGGTAATTCCCATGTCGGTTGCCCGGGCCACCTCCCTAAGCGCCGCATCCGCTGCTCGCATACTGAGACCTCCAAAGGAAAGCGGCCACTCGCAGTGGATGCGCCCGTTGGCAGAATAGGCGGTGGGCTGGCCGTCGGTTATGACGATAATGTGACGGTTGCGGCAGCGCCGTCCCGCCAGCAGGTCGCACGCCAGGCGCAACCCGCCCTGCAGATTGGTAAACGGGTCTCCCACGTTCCAGGAGACCTCGGGCAGCTCTTTGGATTTGAGCTCCACGGCATGTGTGAAGAAGCCGACGATTGAAAAAAAGTCGCGCGGATATTTCGCGCGCATCAGCGCTTCCATCGCCATTGCCACCCGCTTGGCCGCCGCAAAGCGCCCCTCCCAGCTCATCGACCACGACATGTCGAGGCACAACACGGTTGCGGCTCGGCTTGTCTGGTCTGATTCGTACACCTCGAAGTCGCCGGGCCTGAGTTCAAGCGGTGTCCGCCCGCCGCGCATCAGGGCGTGCTTTAGCGTGCCGATTAAGTCGAGGTTGAACGCATCTCCGTAAACGAACGGCCGGCTCGCTTCAAGTCGAGGTTCCCCGATGCCGCGCTCGGCGCTTTCGTGAGCGCCCAGCCGGTCGCGCGCCAGGCCGCTCAGGATGTCGCGCAGGGCAAGCTGTCCGATGCGCCGGATGCCCCGGGGCGTCAGTTCGACGCGCCGATCCCTCTCTACGAGGTAGCCCGACTGCGCGAGCAGGGTCATGGCTTCTTCAATCTCGCCCAGCCCGGCTTCGACGTCGGCGCCGGCGAGTTGGCCCAGCTCCTGGCGCGACACCCGCTCCAGGTCGCCCGAGGCGAGGGCGTGCTCGAGCGCGCGCATCCGCTCCATCTCCCT
>JAJYVB010000247.1 GCA_021792265.1 Deltaproteobacteria bacterium
GGATGTTCTTCGAGCATCCGGCGCGCCTCTTCAACGTCAATCGCACGAATCCGGCTCCGTGCCTCATCGAGTAGATTTTTGGACGTCTTTGCCATGGCCTTCGAACCTGTGCCCTATTGAGCGGTCTCTAATATAGCACAAAGATAACCATCTTTGTAAGTTTTGCCAGCCCCCTACCGATGCTTTGCTGCTCAGCCACCCAGCATCAGGTGCGATTCGAGCATCTTGCGCACGAAGCCCAGCACCTCGCGCGCATGCCCCCGGGGCGCAACGTTACGAAAAGCGCGCCGCAGCTTGAGCTCAGCATCGAAAACGAAAGTTGCTCGCTCAGCTACGCTATCGCCCATCACGCCGAGACTGCGAGCCAGTCCGCCCGCCTCATCCGCGAGCAGGGTGAAGGCGAAACCGTACTTTTCGGCAAATGCGCGATGGGACTCGACTGGGTCTACGCTGACTCCAACGACAGCGCAGTTCAGCCTTTCGAATTCGGCGGCAAGCTGGTTGAACTCTTTGCCCTCGACCGTGCAGCCCGGCGTATCGTCTCTGGGATAGAAGTAGACGACTAGGCTTCGGCCTAGGTAGTCGGCCAGCCGACGCGCTTCGCCGTGCTGGTCGCGAAGCACCAGTCCGAGCGCCACGTTCGCGGCCTCGCGAGTGCGTAATCCGTCATTGGACGCCGGCATGGGCCTCTGGAGCTTCGAGCGTTTGGCGGCGAGTGAACTTAATCGCGGCGTTGTCGATGTTGATTGAGCATAGCGAGCCGCACATGCTGCAGACATTGGAGCCGGCGGCCTCGCTTTCCTCTTTGTAGCGGCGCGCCTTGTCCGGGTCCATCGCCATCGCGTACATCCCCGGCCAGTTGAGCGCCTTACGGTAACGTGACATCTCGTCGTTCCAGAGCTTGGCGGCCCGCACGCCTTTGACGAGATCCCCCGAGTGAGCCGCGATTCGGGTCGCGATAACACCCTCGCGGACATCGTCGAGGTCGGGCAGGCGCAGATGCTCAGCAGGAGTTACATAGCAAAGGAAGTCGGTTCCTGCGGCCGATGCAATCGCTCCGCCAATCGCGCCGGTGATGTGGTCGTAGCCGGGCGCGACGTCGCAGGTTAGCGGGCCCAGAACATAGAACGGCGCGCCCGAGCATACCCGCTTTTCCAGCTTGACGTTCGCCTCGATCTGGTCGAGCGGCACATGGCCGGGCCCCTCGACCATCACCTGTACGCCGTTGGTGCGTGCGCGTTCGACGAGTTCGCCCAGAACGAGCAGCTCGGCAAGCTGGCCGCGGTCGGTGGCGTCGCCGGTCGCGCCGGGCCTGAGTCCGTCGCCAAGCGATATCGTGACATCGTGCTCGCGCAGGATCGCGCAGAGGTCGTCGAAACGCTCGTAAAGCGGGTTCTCGTTGCCGGTGCGCTCGATCCAGGAGGCCAGCATCGCTCCGCCCCGCGACACGATGCCCTCGATACGGTGATGGCGGCGCAGGCGCGCAACGCTCTCGCGCGTGACTCCGCAATGCAGCGTCATATAGTCAACGCCCTGGCGCGCCTGCCGCTCGATCACCTCGAGGAAGAAGTCCGCGTCCAGTTTCATGATCGAGCGCTCCGAGCCTACCTGGTAGATCGGGACGGTACCCAGCATCACCGGAGACCGGGACAGGATCTCCGCTCGAATCCGATCGAGATCGGTGCCGGTCGACAGGTCCATCACCGAGTCGGCCCCGAACCGGATGGCCGCATAGAGCTTTTCGATCTCCTCGTCCAGAAGCTGATGGAAATTGGAAGCGCCGATATTGGCGTTCACCTTGGTCCGCAGCCGCTTGCCGATACCGATGGCCCGGAAGTCGTGATGCTCGTTGTGCGGTATTACGGCCTCGCCGCTGGCCACCAGGCCGCAAATTTCCTGCGGCTCGAGCCCTTCGTCCTCGGCAACTTCGACCATCTGCCGAGTGATAATTCCTTTGCGTGCGGCTTCAAGCTGGGTCATCTCGTTACCTCGTGCAAACTCAAAGAGACCGGCCTACAACCCGCGTCAGGCAGTGATTCGTGCCACCTCCGGCCCGCGTCCACTGAACGTGTCTCTCTGGATTCGACCATCCAACATTCCTGCCTAATCTTCAAGCCCCGTCCGAACTGGCAAAAAAGCCCGCCCGGCACGTGCCGGTCAGTGAAAAAAGCGCAAACAACCGGCTTTTTGTGCAGGCGCGGGCCACGCCTATAGTGGACTCGTCGCATCAACTATAGGGCGCCCATTTATCCCTATCAAGCGCGGGCGTGAGGCACCCAGGCTGAGCTCTGCCGGGATTGCGCGCGGCAGGCGGGCAGAGCAGCTCGAAAAGCTTGTATCTGCCGGTATTTGCTGGCGGATCGCCGGACGATCCGCTAAACAGGGTAGCGCGCACCACGATAGCGGTGACGGCAATGCCTACCTTCAAAGCGGGCGAGTACTTCAACAATGTCCTGACGCTTAATCGCGCCCTCGACGAGCGCAACGAGCAATTCCACGACACGCGCCCGCACGCCCCCGCCGACAGCCCCGAGGCCAAAGCCGATACCGCCATATGGATGGGATGCAACGTGCTACGCACGCCGCACATCGCGCGGCTGGCCATCGAGATTATGCGCCTGCTCAACCCGAAACTTTCCGTTCTCGGCGGACCCCTGCATTGCTGCGGTAGCCCGATCCCGGACGCGGACGAGCGCGCCAGCTCTCTTCAGAGCGCGGTGGCCGGATTTCGGGCCGAGAACGTTCCGCAGCTCGTAAGCTGGTGCCCCTCGTGCCATACCAACCTAAGAAAAGGTTCCGACCCTTCGCAGTGGGGATTCGACGAGCTGCACGTCACCGAGTACCTCTTCCAACGGCTCGATCGCCTGCCCCTGCGCCATGCGGTTCCGATGCGCGTGATGCTCCATGGTCACACCGGGGCGCCCGACCGCGACAAGGACATGCTTTGCTGCCGCCGCCTGCTCGAAGCCGTCCCGGGTTTGACGATCGTGGGCGAGCATAGCGACCCGCAACTTGGCCTCCACTGCGTTCCGATGGCGCTCGCTCCGGTAATCGGAGAAGACGGCTACGAGCGCAGGTTCAAAGAGGTTCTTGAGCGGGCTTATCAGGCGGGAGCAGAGGCGGTGGCCACAATCTATCACTCGTGCTACCGCGAGTTGGAACGTCGCACTGAACCCGGCCGCGTCGGCGTCGAGAACTACATCGTGATCCTGGCGCGCGCCCTGGGGATTGATGTCCCGCGCAATCTGTACCGCGAGTTCGCACACGGGACCGGACAGGAGCGCGACGCAATCAAAGCGGCGGCCGCGGCCGGCGGCGTCAACGAAGAGCACCTCGATTCAGCTCTCGGCGCCGAATTCCCAAAGTAACCTTAGAATGGGGGCGATTGGCCAGGTTGCACCGAAGTGACGATTATCGTGAACAGCGCGAACTGCGAATAGCCGCAGATGAGCGAGTTGCAGCCGCGTGAACCGATGCGCGCGGCCGCTCCCGCCGCGCCTCCGTCCGGCTCCGGCTACGCGCTGGCCGCGGGTCTTCTCGGATGGACCCTCGACGCCTTCGATTTCTTTATTCTGGTCTTCGCCGTTCCGGCGATAGCCGCCGAGTTCCACCGCTCGGTTGCCGACATCGCTTTTACCATCACAGCGACGCTGGCGATGCGGCCGGTGGGCGCGGTCGTCTTCGGATGGCTTGCCGATCGTTACGGGCGGCGTCTGCCGCTGATGGGCGACATCGTCTTCTACTCGGTCTGCGAAGTGGCAAGCGGCCTTGCGCCCAACTACGGCTCGTTTCTGGTCCTAAGAGCGCTGTACGGGGCGGGAATGGGCGGGGAGTGGGGTGTGGGCGCGGCGCTGGCAATGGAATCGGTACCGGCGGGGCTGCGCGGGATGCTTTCGGGGGTGCTGCAGGAAGGCTATGCGGTCGGCTACCTGTTCGCCGCGGCGGCATACTTCCTGGTCTTTCCGCATTTCGGATGGCGTCCGCTCTTTTTCATTGGCACCATCCCGGCGGTCCTTGCTCTGTACGTGTGCGCCAAGGTTCCCGAGCCGCAAGCCTGGGAGCATAGCCGCCCCGGCCATCGGGCTATCTGGCGAACGGTGCGTAAGAACTTCCGCCTGTTCGCCTACCTGGTCCTGCTGATGACGATGATGAATCTGATGTCGCACGGCACGCAGGACCTCTATCCGACCTTCCTCGAGAGCCAGCGCGCCCTTGGTCCGCGCACGGTAGCGACAGTGGCGCTGATCTACAACTTTGGCGCTCTGATCGGCGGCGTTTTCTTCGGCTATATTTCCGACCGGGTCGGACGCCGGCGCGCGATGGCCGCCGCCTCGCTGCTCGGGCTCTGCATGGTTCCGGCCTGGCTATATCCGCAGTCGCTCGCGTGGCTGACGGCAGGAGCCTTCGCGATGCAGTTCATGGTGCAGGGCGCATGGGGCATCATCCCGGCGCATCTGGCCGAGCTTTCGCCGCCGGCCGCGCGCGGGCTCTTCTCGGGCCTCGCCTATCAACTTGGAGTTTTGCTGGCAGCCAACGCCGCGTACGTCGAGGCGCTGATGGCTCGGCGGCTTGGCTATGCAAACGCGCTGGCGGTGGTCGCCTCGATCGTGCTGCTGGCGGCGGTGATCGTCATTATGATGGGCTCCGAGCGCGTCGGTGTGGACTTTCATTCCGATTCCGACGCACCCGCCGATCGCTGACGCCGCTTGACGACGTTGCTATCGTGACCGAGAGGCATCGGTTAGTGTGATGTCCCGCAAATAAATTGACAAAATGGAATCGGTCATTCTGAGCGCCAGCGAAGAATCCGCAGCCGCCATCCTTGCGGCTGCGATGGACTTTCTTCGGCAAGCCCAGCCAA
>JAJYVB010000248.1 GCA_021792265.1 Deltaproteobacteria bacterium
CTGTCAAGCGGTCTTTCCTTAAGGTGAAATTGGGGCCGTAAGGCACAGTTGCAGTTTGCGCTCGGCCTTTGCCGTCGCCAGCCCGCAATGTCACCCATGCCCAACCGCTCGAAGGAGCGCGACGTCCGTGACAACGCTCCCGTTCGGTGCACTTAGCGGTAGTTCCAGGCGATTTGCACAGCCCTAGTAATGGCCCCCGCGCGGCGCGCAAAGCCCTGCGAACGAGCCCGATGCGCGGGACGTGTCGCAGAACTCCGAATACTTGCAGTCGGTGTCGGAATTACAGGCAAAGCTGCTCCTCGAGCAGTAGCCTCCGATGCACCGCGTCGGTCCGGGCGGGCAGTCGGAGTCCTGACCGCAGGCCGGGACGGCGCCGACCCCTGGGGGATCGTGAGCCATCAAGTGTGCCGCTGCGCATCCGTACTTGACGGTTCCGTCGGGCTGTACCATCGGCTGTGCCACCTGGCCCGGCGCGCAGGCGAGGTGCGGGATCTGCGCCCGCACGCCTAGAGCCGGGCCGGTACAGAAAACAGCTATCAGAATCAGCACACTGCCGTACCGCACGATTGCCTCCTGAATGACGCGTTATCGACGCGTATCCTGGCGAGCAGCCCGCCAGCGCTCAAATTCCACAAACCCCTGTCTCAACAGCCACGTTGCCACCTGGAGTAACATTGCCAGCTTCTCACGAAAAGTTAATGCGGTCCGGCAGAAAGTTCGACCGGCTGGCCGCAGGAGCACCGCGGTCAGTCACGGCAACCGGGCAGCGTCGGCTATCATCAAAGGAGTTGTCGGAACGAGTCTGCGGTTTCGACAAGGCGGCCATTTCATGGTCTCCATCCCTCCCCCAGGGTGTGTCGAGCGCAAAACAGCGGCTAATTTAATACCCATTTCCACCCCCGAGCTCTCAAGCGGTCTTTGCTTAAGGTGAAATTGGGGTCGTAAGGCACGGTCGCAGTTTGCGCTCGGCCTTTGCCGTCGCCAGCCCGCAATGTCACCCATGCCCAACCGCTCGAAGGAGCGCGACGTCCGTGACAACGCTCCCGTTCGGTGCACTTAGCGGTAGTTCCAGGCGATTTGCACAGCCCTAATAATGGCCCCCGCGCGGCACGCAGAGCCCCGCAAACGGCCTCGATGGCTGTGACAAGTCGCAGGTTTCTGAAAACTTGCAGTCGCTGTCGGCGTTGCAACCCATCGCCCGCGCATGCAATATCCGCGGAGACAGCGCCCCGGGCCGGATGGGCAGTCGGAGTCCGTCTTACACGATATGGCTGGATGGGTCTCGGCCATGTCCCCAGCGATCCCAGAGCCGCCCCTCATCGGTACCAGGCGATTTCCGACGCGGTATTCCAGTTGCCAGCAGGGACCCGTTACGCCTGGCGGACATTTGATGGGGACCTTTTGTGCGGGCGGCGGATTTTGCCCAGCCGCGGTTTGCGCGCTTGCGCCGGTGACCGGAAGTATCGCGGCCATCATAGCGAGCAAAATAAGACGGTACCGCATCGGCATGTTTCTCCTTGTCGGAGCCGCGCTCGATGCCGACAGCCCCGCTGCCCAGTCGTACGCCCGCCACGTTGCGGCGATGCCGTTGAAGCCGACTGGAGGCGCGGCGTTGAAGCCGCTACCGGAGATCGTGACCGCGGGCCTATCCGGCAGCTACAGTCTTGAGTGCAAGCTTAAATTGTTGAGCCCGCCGCGGTATTCCGAGGCCAGCGCCCTGCGGCGTGTTGGGGTTCTACAGAAGGAAGCCGATCGTTTCGCAGGGTGCTGAGGACTGCTCATCCTGAAGTGTCAAATCTCAAGTTCCTCAACACCCTGCCAGCCGGCACAGTCTCAGTGAACTTCCCAGGTTCCGCCGCGATGAAGCAGTTCCCTGATGTCGCCCGGACCAAGCTTTTCTCTCGCCTGTTGGAACTGCTGGTTGACCGCGCCGTCGTAAGTCGGACGCGAGACCGCGTAGAAAACTCCGATCGGAGTGGGGAAAGGCGGCTCGAGGTTGGCCAGCATGAAGGCAAGCGCGAGGTTGGTCTCGTCGTGCACCAGCAAATCGGCTTCGCTGACGCCATTACCCAGCGTAACCACCTCGGGCCGCATTCCGTTGAGCCGGATCCCTTTGTCCCGGTTCTTTCCGAACACGAGCGGCTTGTCGTGCTCCAGGACGATCTGGCTATCGGCCTGCGTCGCCTTGTCGGTCAGTTGACCAAATGCTCCTTCGTTGAAAATGACGCAGTCCTGAAGAATCTCGATGAACGAGGTACCTCGATGGTCGTGCGCGCGCCGCAGCATATCGCCCAGGTGCTTCTGTTCTACGTCCACTGCCCGCGCGACAAAACTGCCTCCCGCGCCAAGGCCAACCCGAATCGGGTTGAAAGGAAAGTCCACCGAGCCCATGGGAGTCGATTTCGTGACCTTGCCCATCTCGGAGGTCGGTGAGTACTGGCCCTTGGTCAGGCCGTAGATGCGGTTGTTAAACAGCAGGATGTTCAGATCGACATTGCGGCGCATTACGTGGACGAAATGATTACCGCCAATCGATAGAGCGTCGCCGTCGCCGGTCACGACCCAAACGTCGAGGTCTGGCCGCGTTACTTTGAGTCCCGTAGCGATCGCCGGGGCACGGCCGTGAATGCTATGGAAGCCGTAGGTGTTCATGTAGTACGGGAACCGGCTCGAGCATCCGATCCCGGAAATGAACACCACGTTCTCGCGAGGAACTCCCAGCTCCGGCATCACCTTCTGCACCTGCGCCAGGATCGCATAATCGCCGCATCCCGGACACCAGCGCACATCCTGGTCGCTGGCAAAATCCTTGCGTGTGAGCGCTGTGGCCATCGTCTTACCCTTCAATCAGTTGCAGAGCGCGAGCAACGATCTCGCGCGTTTTGAACGGACGCCCCTGGATCTTGTTGCAACCCACAGCGTCCACCAGGTACTCGGCACGAATCAGTTTGAGGAGCTGACCCATGTTCATCTCAGCTACCATCACCTTGCGGAAACGCCGGAGCACGTCTCCCAAATCCGCGGGCAGGGGATTCAGATAACGCAGATGCACGTGCGATACGTCCCGGCCGCGTTCCCGAAGCTGCCGCACCGCCTCGCGGATAGGTCCGAAGGTCGAACCCCATCCGAGTACGAGCAGCTCGCCACCGGCAGCGTTGCCGAAAACTTCAGTCGGCGGGATCTCGCGTGCAATGCCGGCGATCTTACGCGCGCGTGTGCGCACCATAAGCTCGTTGTTGGCGGGCGAATAGCTGACGTTGCCCGTCCCCTCTTCGCCTGCAAGTCCGCCGATGCGATGCTCGAGGCCCGGGGTTCCCGGAACCGTCCAGGGCCGCGCCATGGTGGCCTCGTCCCGCAAGTACGGCATGAAGCCTTTCGGGTCGGTGCGGAAATGGACCTCTATCGGCGGTAGTCTGTCCAGGTCGGGCAGCAGCCACGGTTCGGCGCCGTTTGCGAGCTGGCCGTCGCTGAGCAAAATGACTGGCGTCATGTACTTGACGGCAATGCGCACGGCTTCGTAAGCGCAAGCAAAGCAGTCAGCAGGGGTCGCGGCTGCGATGATTGGAAGCGGCGCCTCCGCGTGACGGCCGAACATCGCCATCAGGAGGTCCGCCTGTTCAGGCTTCGTCGGCATCCCGGTCGACGGTCCCGCGCGCTGCACATCGGTGATCACCAATGGCAATTCGACCTTGACCGCGAGACCGATCGCTTCTGCCTTCAGGTTCATGCCGGGGCCGGAAGTTGTGGTGATCGCGATAGCGCCACCGAAGGCCGCGCCGACCGCGGAACTCACGCCAGCGATCTCGTCCTCGGCCTGGAAGGTATAAACGGCGAAGTTCTTGAAGCCGGCAAGGTCGTGAAGAATATCGCTGGCGGGCGTAATCGGGTAGGAACCTAGGAACAGGGGGCGGTTAGCCTTGGACGCCGCTACGACAAAGCCCAGCGCTGCCGCGCCGTTTCCGGTGATACTTCGGTAAACGCCCGGAGCGATTTTTGCCGGTTCCACCACGTAGGAACTGGCGAACATCTCGGTCGTCTCGCCATAGTTGTAACCCGCCCGCAGAGCCCGCACATTTGCCTCCGCGAGCTGCCGGTTTTTCTGAAAGCGCCGTTCCAGGTACTTAACCGTGTTCTCGATGGGGCGCTGATAAAGCCACGAGACCAGCCCGAGAGTGAAGAAGTTGCGGCACCGGTGGCTTTCCCGGTTGCTGAGCCCCAATTCGCGAAGTGCCCGCGTGGTCAGACCGGTGATGTCTACCTCGAAGACCTGAAACTTGCTCAGCGAATGGTCGGTAAGAGGATTCTCTTTGTAGCCGGCACGTTTGATGCTGGCGTCGTTAAACGATTCCTTGTCGATAATGATGATCGCGTTGGGCGCGAGATCCCCAAGGTTAGCCTTCAGCGCTGCCGGATTCATCGCTATGAGCACGTCCGGTTCGTCGCCGGCGGTGAAAATTTCGCTGCTGGAGAAATTGACCTGAAAACCGCTCACCCCAGCAATTGTGCCCGCCGGTGCACGAATCTCGGCCGGGAACTCAGGCAGCGTCGCGATATCGTTGCCGGCCAGAGCCGACTCGTTGGTGAACTGAGTTCCGGCAATCTGAATCCCGTCGCCTGAATCTCCCGCGAAGCGGATAACCACTCCTTCGCGTTTTATTCGTTGCTTGCGGACCGCTCCGCTACCGGTGCTAGCCCTATTCTCGACGGTCTCGCTGGCCGCTTCAGGCGGTAGAATCATGTGTCTTCTGGCTCCTTGTCTCCAAACCCGTCATGCACACACCAACC
>JAJYVB010000249.1 GCA_021792265.1 Deltaproteobacteria bacterium
GCGACGGCGGTCTTGCCGGTCTGGCGGTCGCCGATGATGAGCTCGCGCTGTCCGCGCCCAATCTGCAGCATCGAGTCGATCGCCTTGATGCCGGACTGCAGCGGCTCCTTGACGGGTTGGCGCCGAATGATACCCGGCGCCTTGATTTCAATCCGCCGCCGCTCGGTCGTCTTGATGGGGCCTTTCTCGTCGATAGGTTGCCCGAGCGCGTTCACCACGCGGCCCAGAAGCCCCTCGCCGACCGGCACTTCGGCGATCCGGCCGGTCGTCCTGACCTCGTCGCCCTCGCGGATTGCCTGCGGGTCGCCGAACAGCGCCGCGCCGACGTTGTCCTCTTCGAGGTTCAGCACGATGCCATAGATCGAGTGGGGAAACTCGAGCAGCTCGCCGGCTGCCGCATTCTGGAGCCCGTAGATTCGCGCGATTCCGTCGCCGCACGAGAGCACCTTGCCGGTGTCGCGCACGGCGATGCCGCCTTCGAATCCTTTTATCTGTTCGCGAAGTATTTCGCTGATTTCCGATGGTCTGATTTCCGCCATGATGATGCGACCGGATTGCCTGTGCCCTAGCCGCAGAGCCGTTTTTCGGCTTCCGCGAGCTGGGTGCTCAAGCTCCCGTCGTAGATTCTCCCCTCCAATTCCGTGGTCACACCGCCCAGCAGCGCTGCGTCAACTTTAATGATGGGAATTATGGTCTTGCCGGCGATCGCGGCTAGCCGCTCAACCAGCATCTTTACCTGCGCGTCGTCGGGCTCGCGCGCGAAGGTGAGGGTTGCGCGCGTGCGGCCCAGATGCTCGTCGAGCATGTGCTGATAAGCCTGTGAAATCGCCTCGAGCTCCGCGACGCGTCCATGACGCGTTACCACCGCCACGAAGGAGCGCACCGGGAAGCCCACCGCCAGCCGCTCCGCGATATGGTCTATCGTCTGAACCCGCGCCTGAGGCGTCAGCGTGGGCGAGGCCAGCAGCGTGGCGACTTCCGGGTCCGCCGCCGCGCGCGCCAGCCGTTCCAGCTCTGCCCCCCAGCGTTCGAGCTGCGCCGATTCCCGCGAAAGGCCGATGAGCGCGCGGGCATAGCGTCGCGCGGCCTTAAGGCTCATCATCGATCCCCTCGTCTGCCAGGCGCGCGGCGAATTCCTCGACCATCCGCTGCTGGTCGGCACGCTGAAAATGCTGCGCGAGCAGTTCGCGCGCCAGGCCTGCGGCTGCCGCGGCTAACGCTCCCCGCAGCCGGCGCTGGGCCGCTTCGCCAAGCGCCGCCGCCTCGAGCTCGGCGTCACGAAGCACCCGGGTCGCCGCCGTCCTGGACGCCTCCCGTATTCGCGTGGCCTCGAGTGCGCTTTCGGCACCCAGGTCGGCTCCGAGCTTGGCCTTCTCATCGGCAAGCCGGGCCAGACGCTCTGCAGCCTGCGACGCCCGTGCCTCAGCCTCGCTGGCCAGCGTCTCGGCGCGCTCACGCGTGGCGCGAATCGAGCCCGCCCGCTCCCCGAAGAAGCTCCGTACCATCGGACCTGCGTACCGGTAAAGGACCCACGCGAAGATGAGGAAATTGGCAACGTAGTAAAGCAGCGCCAGCCACGAGCCGCGGCCCTGCTCGCCCGCCGCTTCGGCGGCATGGGCAACCCCCGGTACTAACGCGGCGGCGAGGATCGCCGCTGTTGAAACCCACGTTCTCATCGGCTCAGTTGTTAGCGCTCCGCGGCTTGGCGCTGCCGTTCAGGTCGCGCCTCAGAAGTTGTTGCGCCAAGTCCACGGCGAGGCGCTGGCCAAACTCTTCGAGGCGTCCCTGTGCGGCAAGCAAATCCGACTCAAGCTGCTGGCGCACGCTTTGGACCGTCTCTCGCGCCTGGACTCGAGCGTCCTCGAGCAATTTCGCCCCGTCTTGCTCAGCCTCGCGCCTTGCGGCTTCGCGCCGCCCCAATGCTTCACGCCGAAACTCCGCCAGTTCTTGCTCGCGCCGCGACTCAGCCGTCTGGGCCTCTTCGAGCAACCTGCCGGCACGATCGTTCAGTTCCTTGAGCCGGCGCTCGCGTTCGTTCAGCAGGTTCAGGAACGGACGGACAAAAACTCGGCTAAACAGGAGCCAGAAGATCAGGAACGACACAAGCAACGGGAAAAAAATTCCCCAGTTGGGCGGGATGTGCATTTTATAGCGCCTCCCCGGCGGGACTTGCAGTCAGCAATGCTTTGTCGGCTGGCTCTCGGAAACGGCGAAGATCGAAAGCGGAATTGTGCGCCGCGCTCACGCGGGCTTGAGTCCCGCGGCCTGCTGGGTGCGCTCCTCCTTGAGGACTATTGCAACCTTTTTTTCCTCACGCGTCCCCTCGGGCTGCATCGAGCAGTGTCCTTCGAAGAACGCGCCCTCTTGTACCACCAACACCGGCGTACTCACGTTGCCAGTGACCCGCGCTGTCGGCCGGATCTCGAGGCGGCTGCCGGCCATCAAATCGCCGTTAACCCGGCCTGCAACCACTATCGAAGCAGCTTTCACCTGCGCGTTCACCACGGCGGTTTCGCCGAGCACTACCAAGTCCTTTGCGGTCACCTCACCCTCGACGTTGCCGTCGATCCGCGCGGGGCCTTCGAAGAAGAGCTTGCCGCTTACCCGTGAGCCACGATCCAAAAAAGCGCGCGTCTCTGCGGGCCCCGCGAGTCCGTCGGCCTTCGCTTGCGGCGCTGGCCCCGGCGGAGCCGTAGCCGCTGGCTGGACGGGGGCCACGGGCGCGGGTTCCAACTTCGGCATCGCCACAGGCTTTGGGGTCTTGTCCGGTTCCTTGCTAAACAGCGCCATCACCGAACGCTCCTCTGTCGAAGTAGCTTCCGGCCCGCCCGCGCAGCGTCCCGCCGTTGGTTTCTAGCGGATGCCCAAGGTTGAGTCAAACTTATACCCGAGCGAAAGCACTTAAGCTGGCATCCACCTGCGCGAGCCGAGCCCCTTCAAGCCTAGCCGAAAAAACCGGCAATTCAACCCCGTCGCGCAATAATATGACTGTTCTGCAGAAGCGCGGCCGCCACCTGGCCGCCGCACCGACCGGTTTGCGGCCACTGCAAGCCTTTTGTTAAGTTCGAAACTGCTTAAGTTTCCCGCTGGCGGACACCGAAAGGAGTAACATCAAATGTCGGTCATCCCCGAAAAGTTCAACGACCTGCTCACCCAGAAAAAGGCCTTCGCCAACCTGGCGACGGTGATGAAGGACGGAAGCCCGCAGGTCACTCCGGTGTGGTTCGATTACGCCGACGGGAAACTGCGCGTCAATACGGCGCGCGGCCGGGTCAAGTCACGAACCCTGCAGAAGGGCCGTACTGTCGCTGTGAGTATCATGGACCCAGATAATCCGTACCGCTACGTCCAGATCCGCGGCCGCGTGGTCGATGCAACCGAGAAAAACGCCGATTCGCATATCGACGCGCTGGCAAAAAAATACCTGGGCGTTGACAAGTATCCGCATCGCGCCCCAGGCGAAGTTCGCATTAAGTACGTTATCGAACCGACGTCGGCCTCGGGAATGAGCCGCGACTAGCGGTAACCGTTCCAGGCGAGCGGGCTAAGAGAGCGCGGCGGCGCGACTTCGACCGCCAACAGCGAACCGCCTGACACAGACGAGCGCGTGCTCGGAAGGACGCAGCTATGGAGAATAAGCAGCTCCAGGAGCGCTACTTCGACTCGGAGATCTTTCAGGGCCGAGGGCCGCAGGAAAAGAAAAGCCGCCAGCCCGAGGGCAGCTATCACGAGCCCGCACGCGGCATCCCGATCTACCGCCGGACCGACGTGCTGGTAATCGGAGGCGGCCCTGCGGGTTCAGCCGCAGCGATCGGCGCGGCCCGCGCCGGCGCCGACGTTACGCTGGTCGAGCGCTACAACCATCTGGGAGGGCTATCGACCGGCGGCTTGGTCTTATGGATTGACCGGATGACCGACTGGAACGGCCGCCAGGTCATCCGGGGAATCGCCAACGACCTGCTCAGCCGTCTGCCGCCTGAGGCGATTGCCGGACCGCCGCGCGAACATTGGGGCACGCGCGATCCGCGGGCCGTGGCCTGGTGGCAGCCCAGAACGGCCGCCTTTCACGGGGTCGTCACGTGGTCGCCGACGATCGACCCCGAGTGGCTGAAGGCGGTATCGCTGCAGGCCGTATTAGAGGCGCGAATTCATCTGATGCTGCACTGCTGGGCCGTCGCGCCAATCCTCGACGGGAACCGCGTCCAGGGGGCCATCTTCGAGAGCAAGGCGGGTCGCCAGGCAGTGATGGCCACGGTGGTTGTGGACGCCAGCGGCGACGGCGACATGTACGCGCTTGCGGGCGCGCCCTTTGAATCCGACATCAACGCGGCCGACATCCATCATTGCATGAATGTCGCCTGGCTGTTCGGCGGCGTCGATATGGAGCGCTGGATCGGGTTTCTGACCGGCCCCCCCGAACCGGTCGCGGAGTTCACGAAGCTAGCTCGGTCGACGCTCGAGTTTTTCGCGACGCCGTTCGTCTCCTGGCGCCGCGACGTGGCGCTTTTCATGGGTCCGCGGCTGAGCGGTTTCAGCCCTCTCGACCTTGAAGATTTGACCGAAGTCGAGATTCGCTCGCGCAAGCTGATGGTCGAGCATCTCAACTTTTACCGCGAGCATGCGCCCGGATTCGAAGGTGCGTTCCTGATGCTTAGCGCGCCGCAGATAGGCGCTCGCCATAGCCGCCGGCTGATCGGGACCGCGAAGGTTCGGCGCGAGCAATGGGAGAGCGGCATCGTTCTGCCCGACGAGATTGGAGTAAGCCCGAGCCCGTCGGAA
>JAJYVB010000250.1 GCA_021792265.1 Deltaproteobacteria bacterium
GCACGTCGTGGCGCTGCAACTGCTCGCCTATCACGTCGCGCTGGTGAAGGGCACCGACGTCGATAAGCCGCGCAATCTGGCCAAGTCGGTGACCGTCGAATGAGCTCCGGCTAGGGCCAGAATTCTGTGGTCGTAAAAATAAAAAGTGTCCACGGAAAATAAAAGGTGTCAAAACCAGCCCGCCAGAGGCTGGCGAGGTAGGCAAGCAGGCTACGGCTAGGACGTCATAGCCTTCTGCTTATATCCGGCGGATTGGCACAATGTCAGCCAGTGCTGCCGCTGCGGCTCCTTGCCAAATCAGGCCGCTATGGACAGCTGAACGGACGGTCGCCCTTGAAGGTCAGCGGACGTCCGCTTTACCCTGAGCTGGTTATCGCTAGACCAATCGGCCCGACACATGGACAACTGAGTAGTCGCACTGCTGCGCCTGGAGTCTGCTATATTAGACGCGCAGAAAAGTACACACATAGAACATTATTGCGCTTAAGATATAGCCATGAAACTGGTCGGCTTAAGTGCTACCTCCCGAAGTCAGCTCAGTCGGCTGCTACGCGACAATCCGCCTATCGTAACGCCAGGCGGAGCAGCAACGGTACTCGGTCTGACGCAAGCAATTGCCGCGCGTAAGTTGGCCGCGTGGTCGCGCGCGGGTTGGTTGGTTCGGCTTCGGCGTGGCGCTTATGTTCCCGTACCTATTGAGTCGGAATCGCCAGACATCGCGCTGGAAGATCCGTGGGCCGTTGCCAATGCGATGTTCGAGCCGTGCTACATCGGCGGCTGGTCAGCCGCCGAACATTGGGGGCTCACCGAGCAGATATTCGGCTCGCTGTGCGTGATGACCACCAAACGCCCGCGCGATCGCAAGCCCTTGCTACGCAAGACACGATTCGAGTTGCATACCGTTCCGGCAACGCATTTCATCGGACTGAAGACGGTTTGGCGTGGAGGCACGCGTGTTCGGCTGTCGGATCCAGCACGTACCCTCATCGATATGTTGGCCGATCCGGCTCTGGGCGGCGGCATCCGCCACGTAGCAGAGATGCTGGCTAGCCTGTTGCACGATTACCCCAAAGAGGCTGCCAAGCTGGACGACTATGCCGCAATACTAGGCATCGGCGCGGTGTACAAGCGGCTCGGATACCTGCTGCAACGCGATCACGGCGACCAAAGTGCGCTGATCGCGGCATGCCAGGCGAATCTTTCAGCCGGTTACGCCAAGCTGGACCCGGCATTGCCGGCTGATCGCCTGGTAACCGCTTGGCGCGTCTGGGTGTCTTCGCGTGAGTTGCGCGCGGCCCAGAGATGATCCCCAAGCAGGAGATCATGGCACTTGCCGCCGAGCTTCAGCTCCAGGCGCATGTCGTCGAGAAAGACTATTCACTCGGCTGGCTTCTCGCCGGTATTGCCGCACACCCGGCGATCGGCGAAC
The DNA here is from genome assembly GCA_021792265.1 of Deltaproteobacteria bacterium. Lineage (GTDB taxonomy): Bacteria > Desulfobacterota > Binatia > Binatales > Binataceae > JAJYVB01. The sequence continues at coordinate 1,430 of JAJYVB010000250.1, forward strand.
GGTGGGTCTTCAAGGGCGGCACCTGCCTGAAGAAATGCTACTTCGAAACCTACCGCTTCTCCGAAGATTTGGACTTCACTCTTCAGGATGCCGATCACCTTGACGAGGCTTTCCTCGCCAAGGTCTTCGAGGAAGTTGGCGATTGGGTCTACGACGCCTGCGGCCTGCAACTCCCGCCTGAAGCACGCAAGTTCGAAGTCTTCACCAATCCGCGCGGCAGCCAGTCGGCTCAGGGTCGCCTGGGATATCGCGGTCCGCTGGGCCGTGCGGGCGATCCGCCGCGCATCAAGCTGGATTTGGCGGCCGACGAAGTGCTCGTCCTCGCGCCGGTGCAGCGACCGGTTCACCACCCTTACAGCGATCTGCCGGAAGGTGGCATCCAGGTCCTGAGTTACGCCTTCGAGGAAGTGTTCGCCGAGAAGCTACGTGCCTTGGCCGAGCGCCAGCGCCCGCGCGATCTCTACGACGTGGTCCACCTGTATCGCCGGCAAGACCTGCAGCCCGACCGTGCGGTCGTGCGCGCCACGCTGTCCCGCAAATGCGAGTTCAAGGGCATTCCGGTACCTACCTACGCAGCACTTACCGACCGCCCGGAGCGCGCGGCCATCGAGGTGGAGTGGGAGCAGATGCTCGCCCACCAACTACCGACCTGCCCGCCATTTGATGAGTTCTGGCAGGAGCTTCCGGCGGTCTTCGATTGGTTGAACGAGAAGGCCGTCGCGCCCGCGCTGGCCGCGATCCCTTCGGGCCGCACGGTATTGGACACCGGCTGGCGGCTGCCCGCCATGGTGCACGCCTGGGGCGCCCAAGCCAGCTCACTGGAGGTAATTCGCTTTGCGGCCGCGAACCGGCTGTGTGTTCAGCTCGAATACACCAAGGAGAACGGCGAACGCACCGCACCAACCATCGAGCCCTACTCGGTGCGGCGCACCAGCGCCGGCGATCTGTTGCTCTTCGGTGTCAAGGTTGATACCGGCGAATCGAGGAGCTACCGCCTCGACCGCATCCGGTCGGCTACCGTCACGCGCCAGGCATTCCGTGCGCGCTTCGCCGTCGAGTTGACGGTGTCCGGGCCTTTGGCCACCCCACCGCTTGAGCGTTTGGGTGGGCCTGCAATAGCCCCCAGCTTCAGCTTTCCGGCCGCTACGCGCGCGCCGTCACGCTCACGACTGCCGAAGCCGTCGAGCAGCTCCGGCCTGACCTACACCTTCGAATGCACGGTCTGCGGCAAGCGGTTCAAGCGCAGTACGTACGACTCGGCGCTGAACCCGCACAAGAACAAGCAAGGTTGGGCCTGCCCCGGACGTGTTGGCTTTCTCAAATGAAGCACAACCTGACACGCCATCGAAACCCGTCTGCCCACTGACTTCCAGAACTTAAAACCAATGAACCTCGACGAAATCCTCAGCACCCTCCAATCGCCCATCGTTATCCGCCCGACGCGGCGGATGACCCTGGGGGAGTTGGAAAGCTACCTCGACACGGCAGCCAACATCCTGCGCGGCAATGCAGACCACTCCGAATTTCGCGGCTATGTCTTCGCGCTGCTGTTCTACAAGCGAATCAGCGACTGCTACGACGAGGAGGTTCGCACCCAGGCCGCCACGCTGACCAAGGCTGGCGTGCCGCAGGATCGGGCCCTCGCGCTGGCGCGCGACCCGCAGAACCACCATTTCGTCGTGCCTGAGGCCGCCGCCTGGAACACGGTGGCCCGCACGGCAAAGGCGCACCTCGGGCAAGCACTCAACGACGCGATGCTCGCCATCGAACGCGCCAACGCCCACCGGCAAAACAACTTCGACGGGATCCTCACCGGCAAGATTGACTTCAACAAGCAGGACGAGCTGCCGCGCGACAAGCTGGTCAACCTGATCAACCATTTCGGCAGCCAGACGTTCGACCGCGCCCACGTTTCAGATGACCTCTTCGGCAATGCTTACGAGTACCTGATCCGCAACTTCGCCAGCAAGGCCGGCAAATCCAGCGGCGAGTTCTACACCCCGGCCGAGGTCGGTTTCCTGATGGCGGAAGTGCTGCAACCGCAGGCCGGCATGTCGATCTGCGACTGGGCCAGCGGCTCCGGCGGCCTGCTGCTGCAATGCATCCGCCACGTCAAGAAGCACGGCGGCGACGTGCGCCAGCTTCAGCTGCACGGTCAGGAATCCAACGTCGCCACCTACAACATCTCGCGCATCAACATGATCCTGCACGGCATCCCCGTGTGGGAGCACAAGCAGGGCGACAGCCTGCGCGATCCGCGTCATCTCTCCGCCGACAACCGCCTCAAGCAGTTCGACCGCGTCATCATGAACCCGCCGTTCTCGCTGGAGGACTGGGGTTACGACACCGTGGCGGCCGGCGACAAGTTCGGGCGACTCTCCTACGGCATGCCACCGGCGAGCAATGGCGACTGGGCCTGGATACAGCAGATCGCCAAATCGCTGAAAGACGCCGATGCGGATACTGGCATCGGCGGCCAGGGCATGGTGGTCATGTCGCAGGGTGTGCTGTTCCGTGGCCAGCCCGAGCAAACCGAGGAAGAGGACGGGCAGAAGCAGAAGGCCGATGCCGAATACGTGATCCGGCGCGGTCTCATCGAAGCCGACCTGATCGAAACCATCGTCGTACTGCCCGGCAAGCTGTTCTACGGCAACAATGTGCCGGGCTGTCTGGTGCTGCTCAACAAAGCCAAGCCAATGGAACGCAAGGACAAGATCCTGATGATCTGGGCCTCGCGGCATTTTCAGAAGGGCAACCCGCAGAACCTGCTGCGCCCCTCCGATCTGATGCGCACGCTGGTGCCCTGGCGCGCCTTCGGCGATCCGGCACTGGCCCAGCGGTTGGTGCCCCAGCATGAGGCGCAGTTGATCCGCGAAGTCGAGGAACAGCGCGATACCTGGCTGGCCGACATCGAGGACGCCTACGGCCCGGTGCTGGAACCGCTGCCGCGCCTGCAGATTGAGCTCGTCACGCTCGATGCGCTGGACCTCAAGGTCCAGGCGGTCAAGGACGCCATCGCGCCCGAGCATCCCTACTTCCATCCGCTGGTAGAGCTGAGCAACTCCGTCATTTCCCATGAGCAGCAACTCGCCAATGCAGCGAAACCGGACAAGCCTGCGTTGAAGGCCAAGCTCGCGACGGCGAAGACCATCTTCGACGATCTCCGAAAACAACTGGTAGACGCCATCAAGGCCCGCCACAAACAGGTGGCACGCGCGGTCAAGGACTTGGCCAAGCTCAAGGAGGAACGCGACGCCCGCGAACAGGAGGTGAAGCTCGCCGCCGAACGTGATATTACCCACCTGCACGAG